>CAMBOD010000285.1 GCA_945868985.1 Prosthecobacter debontii
GAATCTCCCTGCGCTGCATAAGCTGCGGCTGGAGGAGTTTTCGGAAGGTGAATGTGCTCAGATTTTGCACGTCGGTCCATTTTCAGCAGAGGGTCCGACGATTGAGAAACTGCACGAGTATATCCTCAGTCACGGAAGTCTGACCGGGAAGCACCACGAGATTTACTTGAGCGATGTTCGACGCGCAGACCCATCGAAATGGAAGACGATCCTGCGTCAGCCGATGATGGGGAGATAGCAAGCCTGCGCTTGCGGCTTCGGCTTTGCGCGCGTATCCGCAGCGCGTGATTTCCATTGGCAGCGGCACCAGCAGCGATTTTCCAGAGCGCATTCGGCAGATTTTTTCGCCGGATGGGCTGTTGTCAAAGGCGGAGAATTTCGAGTTTCGCCCGGAGCAGCAGCAGATGGCGGTGGCGATAGCGACGGCGCTGGCCGAGCGGAGGCATCTGGTGGTGGAGGCGGGCACGGGCGTGGGGAAGTCGCTCGCGTATCTCATCCCGAGCGTGCTGTGGGCGAAGGAGAAAAAGAAGAAGGCGGTCATTTCCACGCACACGATCAATTTGCAGGAGCAGCTCGTGTATAAGGACATCCCCATCGTGCGCGAAGTGCTCGCCGAATTGCTGGGGGATGATGATTTCACCGCGATGCTGTGGAAGGGCCGGGGCAATTATCTGTGCCCGCTCCGCCTTGAGCGCGCGAAGCAGCAGGCGGGCGAGCTTTTCACGACGACGGAAATGGAGGAGCTGGAGCGCATCTGGCAGTGGGCGCAGACGACGCAGGACGGCTCGCTGAGCGATCTGGCCGTGGAGCCGGATTCCGCCGTGTGGCAGCAGGTGTGCAGCGAGCCGCACATTTGCACGACGAAAACGTGCGGCGCAAATCCGCGCTGCCATTACCAGCGCGTGCGCAAGGCGCTCGTGTCGGCGGATGTGGTGGTGCTCAACCACACGCTTTTCTTTCTCTCGCTCGGCGGCATCTCCGAGTCGGATGAGAATGAGAGCGGCTATCTGTTTGCGAATGACTTTGTGATCTTCGACGAGGCGCACACGGTCGAGGGCGTGGCGTCCAAGATGATCGGGCTCAACGTCTCGCAATACGGCCTGCGCTACGCACTCCAGCGGCTCTACAATCCGAAGACGAAGAAGGGGCTTTTCCAAGTGCTGCGCAATCCCGAGGGCGTCCGCGAAGTGAGCACGACGCTCGAAAAGGCCGACGAGTTCTTTGCGAAAGTGGGCGAGCGTGCGGACTTCAAAAAAGGGAAAGAGTTTCGCGTGCGGCAGCCGGACTTCGTCGCCGACACGCTCAGCGGCGACCTCACGCGGCTGCAAACGTGCGTCGTCCAAACGATCAAGACCATCGAAGACGAAACGACGAAAGCGGAACTGCAAGACCTTGGCCGCCGCATCCGCGACGCGCGCTCGCACCTCGCTACTTTCCTCAAGCAGGACGCCGAGGACCACGTCTATTGGGTCGAGCAAACGGGAAAGACCTCCTCTTTTCACAACCTCCACGCCGCTCCGGTGGACATCGCCGCGCATCTCCGCGCGCTCCTTTTCCGCGAAGACCACACGTGCGTTCTCACCAGCGCCACGCTCAGCGTCGGTGGCGAAAATCTCGAATACTATCGCTCGCGAATCGGCGGCGAAGACGTGGAGGGACTGCGCGTCGGATCGCCCTTCGACTACGAGCGGCAGATGCGCCTCTACATCACCAAGAAGATGCCCGACCCGCGCGACGCCGGCTACGAAGAGGCACTCGCCGAACGCATCACGCATTTCGTCGCGATGACCGAGGGGCGTGCCTTCGTCCTCTTCACCAGCTACCGCACGATGCAAAATGTGGCAGCGCTCTGCCGCGAACCTTTCGACGAAAAGCACGATCTCAAACTCCTCATCCAAGGCGACGGCCTCTCGCGCACCCGCCTCATCGCAGAGTTCAAACGCAATGACCGCCACGTTCTTTTCGGCACGAAAAGTTTTTGGAGCGGCGTGGACGTGCCCGGCGAAGCGCTCTCGAATGTCATCATCACGCGCCTCCCATTCGCCGTGCCCGACACGCCTCTCATCGAAGCGCGCCTCGAAGCCATCGAAGCCGCAGGCGGCAATCCCTTCGGCGACTACTCGCTCCCCGAAGCCATCCTCGAACTCCGCCAGGGCGTCGGTCGCCTCATCCGCACCAAGAGCGACAAAGGCATCGTCGTCCTCCTCGACCCGCGCGTGCTCACCAAAAGCTACGGACAGTCCTTTCTAAAGGCGCTGCCCAAGTGCCCGGTCGAAGTCGTCTGAGTGAGTTCACTTGCCGAAGGAACGTGCTCTGAAAACTTCGGCGAGTATGTGAGGCAGGAATGAATTCGCTCAGGATGCAGTTGAGCTTATCCTAACAGAACGGGTGTGCGGACAACGCGGGAAGTCTTGAGCCGCTTGAGTGGTGTCAATGAAGCGTTTCGCTAGAAGAAAGCGCGCTATTCCTGCACGGTGACCGGCGTGCCTGTTTGTGCGTTTTTGTAGAAATGCTCGGCCATCACGCGGGGAAGGCGCACGCAGCCGTGTGAGGCGGGGCGATTCGGCACGATGCCAGCGTGCAGTCCATAGCCACCGGTGAAGCGCATATAGAACGGCATTTTCGCGCCGATAAATGTTTCCCCATCGGCGGGCTTTTGCTTGCTCGTATCCACGTTGCGTCTGGTCACCACCCCTTCATCGTTCACGAAGTCGCCGTAAAGATTCGATTCGTGTTTGGGATCCTTCTGCGTCACCTGGTATTCGCCGGGGGGTGTATCGAATCCGCGTTTTCCGCTGCTGCATTTCGTGTCACCGATGAGCGTGGTGCCTTTATAAAAATATGCTCGTTGCTCGGAGATATCTACAATGATGGCTGCAGGGCCTTTTTCAGATTTTGCAACGGCGGCGTCCCATGTGAAAGCGGACTTCGGCTTCACTGGGACTGGTGTTGGCGCAGGTTTGCGGCTCGCACAGCCGGACATCAATACGACTGCGCATGATGCGGTGGTGATGTATTGAATGATAGCCTTGGTCATACGCGGCTGCGGAACGTAGCGATTCCAGGCATGGCTGGCAAAAGAAATGATCCGTGAACTAGCGAGCCCGATGCCTGTATATGGCTAGCAATTCTGCCTTGCAGCAAATGTATGAAAAAGCCAGAAGCGCTAGGAATGAATACCGCCAATCCTCGTATGGCACTTTATAAAAAAGCCATTGCACTAGAAGAACAGCGCGCAAATTTGCAGGCGCAGTTGGATCGTTTGCATTCGCAGCTTTCTGAAATCAAGAGCCAGCTCTTTGATGATGACGGGGCGGTGGCAACCGGAGCGGTGGTCGCGGCTGGAGTGCGTGCGGCAGGAAAAGGGAGGGCGAAGCGCGGCGCACTGAAGGCGCAGGTGCTGCGCGCGCTCACTGCTGCAGGTAGTGCGGGTGTGCGTGTCAGGGATTTGGCGGCTACTCTGGGCGCGAAGACGGCCAATATTCATTCGTGGTTTCAAGATGCGGTGAAGCGCTTGCCCATCAAAAAAATCGGTGAAGCGCGCTATCGTATCGAGGGTGCGTTGCCAAAGTCGGCCCTTGAGGAACCAAGCACCGGGGCTGGTGCGAAAGGCAAAAGAGGAGGGCGCAAAAGCCGTAGCACTCGTCCGATAGGCGGGCGCGGTGAGCTTGCAGCGAAAATCATGGCTGCGCTTACGGCTGCTGGGAAAAACGGGGTGAAGGTGGCTGACCTTTCTGAGAAGTTTGGGGTCAAACGCCGTAATCTATTTATTTGGTTTGCGACGACTGGTCGCAAAAACAAGGCGATCAAAAAGGTCGGCGAGTCGCACTACGTTCTCGAAGCGTAGGGCGTCTTACTCGATGCGCCGCGCAGCGGCTTGAGCTTGCAGTGCGAGTTCGGCAGCGTGGAAGGCGTGCTCCTGTGTCATCGCGTTCTCGGTTCTGTTCAGGCAGTCGAGAATCAGTTGGCCGAAGAATGGAAATCCTACTTTGCCAGCGCAGCGCATGTGATGTTCGCCCGAGTCGTCCACGAGAAAAAGGTGATCGCCCTCGGCGTCTGCGCCGACGTTTAGATATTTGCGCACTTCGATGTAGCCCTTCGTGCCCAGAATAAAGGTGCGTCCGTCCCCCCATGCTCGCAGACCCTGTGGATTCAGCCAGTCTATGC
>CAMBOD010000286.1 GCA_945868985.1 Prosthecobacter debontii
GTGGCGAGGATGTTGGCGAGGGTGGTTTTGCCAAGACCGGGCGGGCCGCTGAGGAGGACGTGCTCAAGGACGTCGCCGCGCTGCTTGGCGGCCTCGACCATGACCATGAGTTGCTCGCGCACTTTTTCCTGCCCGGTGAATTCGCTGAATGCGGGCGGGCGCAGCGAGATGTCGAACGGCGTATCGGGAGCTTCGGCGATGTCTTTGGTGACGGGCACGGTGTGTTGGAAATTAGGCGTGGAGTTTTGCGGCGGCATCCCAGTGCCACTTCGGGTGACAACACTCAACTCTCATCTCTCAACTTTCCTCCCCGCGCGGCGGAGACGCCAGGAGCGCAGGAGGAGCATGAGCGAGAGGAGTGTGAAAAAAGTTGCGGCTGTCCACGCGACGACGTGCGGCAGGAAAACGGCGAGTGCGGCGAGTGCGAGGAGGGACATGGCGATCCAGAAAAGCGGGAAGGCTTCGGCGGTGCCGAGGACACGGTGATTCGTGATCGCTGCGCCGACAGTGCGGCCCAATCGGATCGCGCCAGCGGTGACACGCGCGAGACTGCCGCCGCCGGGGCGTGAGCGCGAATCGTCGGGAGGCGGGAGTCGTTTGGGGCGGCGTTTTTTTAAGACGACCTCGGTGGAGTGAGCGATGTCGCGCTCGTAGGTGGTTTCCATTTCGGTGGCGAAGCCGGGGTCTTCGATGGCGACGTCGAGTTCGTAATTGGAGATCCAGCTTGCGACGTTGAGGTTCGTGCTGCCGACGCGCGCCCAGCGTCCATCGGCGACTGCGGTTTTTGCGTGGAGCATGGAGCCGTTCCACTCGAAAACGCGGACGCCTGCTTCGAGCAACGGGCGGTATCCGGCGGTGGTGAGCGGGCGGAGCCACGGCAGATCGCTGCCGCCGGGGACGAGGAGTCGGACGTCCACGCCATCGTTGGCGGCGGCGCGGAGTGCCTGCACGTAGGCGGGGAGCGCGGCGAAATAGGCATCCGTGAGCCACAGTCGGCGCTCGGCCATGGATGCGATGAGGAGGTCAAGGCGGTAGATGCCCGCGAGGTTCGGGGCGCTGGCGATGACGCGGACGGGGATTTCGCCAGCGGGCGCTGCGGGTGTAAATGAGGCGAGTTCGTCCTTGCTGATGGGCTCTCCATTTTCCGCCCAGACTTGTGCGAATGCGGGGATGAGGTCGGCGACGGCGGGGCCGCGAATTTCGACGCCGGTATCGCGCCACGGCTCGATGCGGCGTGATGCGTCGCCGAGCCATGTGCTGCTCACGCAGATGCCGGAGACGAAGCCGAGCGTGCCATCTACGGCGAGCGTTTTGCGATGGTCGCGGCTGAGCCAGCCGAGCGGGCTATCGAGACGAGGGGGATTGTGGTAGCGCACTTGTCCGCCGAGTTTCAGCAGCGGCTCCCAAAATTTGCGCGACGTGCGAAGCGAGCCGATCCAGTCGAGCAAGACGCGCACTTTCACCCCAGCCTCGGCGCGGGAAACGAGGGCGTCGAGGAAGCGCTTGCCGACGGCGTCGGGGCGGAAGATGTAGTTTTCAAAATAGATGGTGCGTTGCGCTGCGGCGATGGCGCTGTGCCACGCAGCGTAGTTCTGCTCGGCGTCGAGGAGAAGGCGCACGGCGTTGCCGGGCACGAGCGGGGCACCGGCTGCGCGGGCGAGGGCGCGCTGGGCGATGCCGCGGATGGAGCGGAGGCTTTCGCCACGGTCGCGGAGATGCTCGGGTGCGGTGTTCACGCGAGGGATGCTAGACCGTCGTTTTTCCGCGGGCAATGACGCGATGCTGGAATGAAAGCAGCTATAAACGCGGTATGGGAAGAACTCCAAAACTGAATGGTCGCGAGGCCGGATTGCTCAGAGGAATTGGTTTCGGTATTGGGGTGACTGGAGAGGATTTGATGGAGCGGATGCAAATGTCTGCCGAGGATCTGTGTGATGTGCTCAATACGCTCCTCGACATCGGTTACGTGGAAACAGCCTCCATGAAAGAGCGCGTAACCGTGGAGGAACTGGGAAAGGAAAATTTTGAAATCAACCCTTCCTACGCGTCGGATCTCAAACAAGCATTGCGGCGATAGGGCTACGGCGCAGATAGCGTTTCAATCGCGATGAGCATCGCAGCGGCGCGGGTTTCTACGCCGAGCTTTTCAAAAATGTGGATGGTGTGCTTCTTCACCGTGGCGTGCGCGCAACCGATAATCGTGGCGATGTCGTGGTTCGCCTTTCCCTCTGCGATCCAAAGCAGCACTTCGGCTTCGCGTGGAGAAATGCCAAGACGCTCCAAAGGTGCTGCGTTCGTGAAGTCGGGCAGACGCGGACGTTGTTGTGAGGCGCGAGCGAGTCGGGTGTGGATGGTGGCGAGGAGGTCGGCGCGCGCGACGGGTTTTGGCAGGTAGTCATCAGCACCGAGATTCATTCCGGCGCGGATGTCGGGCGGCTCGCTCTTGGCGGTGAGAAAAATGAATGGCAGCGCGTGTGTGGCGGCGTCGGCGCGCAGTGCAGCGAGGATTTTCATGCCGTCGCAACCCGGCAGCATGATGTCGCAAAGCACGAGGTCTGGTTTTTGTTCACGCGATGCTTGGAGACCCTCGGGGCCGGTCGCGGCTTCCAGCACGCGGTAGCCTGCGAGCGAGAGGATGTCGCGGAGGTTTCGCCGCAGCGGTGCGTGGTCTTCGATGAGCAGGAGCGTGGTCATGCGACGGGAATTGTGAGCGTGGCGACGGCGCCGTGACCTTCCTTGCTTTCGATGAGTAGCGTGCCGCCAAGCAATGTGATGCTGCGGCGCACAATGGCGAGGCCAAGGCCGGTGCCGGGTGTTTCGCCGACGTTTGCCG
Source organism: Prosthecobacter debontii (assembly GCA_945868985.1). Classification (GTDB taxonomy): domain Bacteria; phylum Verrucomicrobiota; class Verrucomicrobiia; order Chthoniobacterales; family Chthoniobacteraceae; genus SXWH01. Next base: position 2,834 of record CAMBOD010000286.1, read on the forward strand.
CGCGATGAAATGGTTCGCCGATTCGTGCGAGGTCGGCGTCCGGGATGCCGATGCCGCTGTCGCTGACGGTGAAGATCAGCGCATCGTTGCGACGTTCGACTGTGAGGCGCACGACTTCGCCGGGTGCGCTGTATTTTACGGCGTTGGAAAGAAGGTTCGCCAGCGCGGGACGAAGGATGGTGGAGTCGAGTGTCGCTGTGCCGTCGGCGGTGATTTCGATGCGGCAGCGGTTGCGCGTTGATGTGTTGGTGTCGCGCACGAGCGTTTCGCAGAGAGGGCGCATTTCGACGGATGCAGGTTTTGGTTGCGTGCGCTGCGATTCGAGACGGCTGAGCAGCAAAATTTCCTCCGCCATTTCCGAAAGCTGCTGCGTGGAATCTTGAATCTGCGCGATGACTTCCGCGTGTCGAGTTGTGTCGAGTTGCGAGCCGCCAGCTTCGAGTAAGTCAGCGGACGAGAGGATAACGCTCAGTGGCGTGCGGAACTCGTGGGAAAAACTTTGCACCAACCGCCCGCGCATCCGCTCGGCTTCCAACTCTGCGCGGAGCTGCGAGGCGCGCATCGCTTGAAGAACGAGAAAGCCGAGCAGCACTGCGCAGCCTGCACCCGCGGCGAAGACAAGCAGTGGAGGAACTTGCCCGTAGGTCGCCGCGAATTTCGGACCACGAGAGATCGCCACGGGAAACTCCGAGCCGCCCTCGCGGATGGATACTACCTTGGCGCTGATGGGTGCCTTCGCATTGCCGGCGAGCGGTGCCGCGATGAGCACCCCATCCTTTAGCATCGGCACTGTGGGGTCTGCGCAGAGTGATGCGACATCTAGCCACCCAATGACGTAACCGCGCGGTCTCGCGGCATCACCGACGGCTTCGACGACAAACAGACGATCGCCTACTGAGGAATCTGTTGTCACCACCGGTGCGGGGCTGTGCATAGCACGCTCGATTGCGGCTGCGCGCTGCGGATTCGCTGCGATGTCGTCTCCGATGGAAATTGGCGAGTGAGCGTCCGTGCTCATCCATTGCAGAGATGTGCGCTTTTCCTCTACCGAAGCGTAGCCGAATGAGAGCAAGTGGGGAAATGATGCACGAAAAGTCGGCGGGATGCGAAGCGAGTCGCGTGCTGGCACGGTCTGCATTCGGAGTTGGTTTCGCAGTATATTGAAAACATTGATGTGTCGCACCGTGATGAGTTGCAGCCGCTCGCCCACAAGTCCGCTCGTGGCGTCAAAGAGCTGTTCATCTTTTCGACGCGCCTCGTCGCGATAATCCCGCCATGCAAGAAACACCGGCACGAGCGCC
>CAMBOD010000287.1 GCA_945868985.1 Prosthecobacter debontii
GGTCGTGCTCGAACTGTTTGTGGGAGCTTTTGCACCGCCGGGCACGATCACAACATTTGCCCTCGTAAGCACCATTCTTGTCATCACCCTGTCCGCACTCATCGCGTCGTTTCTGTTTCCGAAATTACTCGGCAGTTCTGCGGAGTCGCTTGAGCGGCGGCTGCTCGGCGACCATTTCGAGTATCAGGATAAAATGCGCGCCTTCACCGAGAATCTGCGCTGGCACACCGAGCTTTCGCCTTTGCTCAATGAGTTGCACACGCTGCTCGTGAATACAGTGCGCGTCCGCGCCTACTGGATCATCCTGCTCGATGAAACCAACCGCGCTTTCACGCTTACGCGGGCGCATCCCGACCAACCCCAGCACCAGCTACCAGACTTGCGAAGTGACTCTCCTGTCTTCCGTTTCTTCGCTGATAAAACTCAGGATCATCTTTCCCTCAACACCGGCTCCGAACGTGCGAACCCGGAGAGCCTCGAAGCCAAAGCCTGCGAGCAATTGCGAGCGTTCGTCGGTGACATCGCATTCCCTTTGCTGGTGGACGACCAGCCGCACGGCCTGCTCATCCTCGGGGAAAAAACCAATGGCGCGCCTTTCACCCGGAATGACACGCAACTCCTCGTCTCCCTCACTCAAAACCTCGCACTGGTCGCGAACCAAATTTCTCTCAAAAACCAAATCCTCTTGAATCAGGAACTCGATCTTCTGGGCCGCATGTCGCGCGGCATGGCTCACGATTTAAATAATCTCACCACGCCCGTGTGGACTCTCCTCCAGCTTTTCAGCGAAGGCTGCGCAGATGAATCCGCACGCACCGAACTCGCGCCCGTCGCCATCCGCAACATCCAGACGATGCGGGCCTACATCCGCGAGGCGCTTTTCTTTTCTGAAAATCTCCGCCCGGACATCCAACTCGGACGGCTCGATGCGCTCCTCCAAAACGTCGTGGACCTCGCCCGGGAAAACAGGCGCAAGGGCAAGGAGATCACCTACCGCCTGGAAACGTGCGGAGAGACGCTTGTCGAAATGGACACCGTGCTTATCCAGCGCCTCATCGCAAACATCGTCTCGAACGCCGTGGATGCTTCGTCGGATGTCGGGGAAGTCCGCATCGAACTCATCCGCCTCGTCAAAACCGATGCCGCGCGAGACTGGCTGCGCGTGCGCGTCACCGACCGCGGCACCGGCATCCGCACCGAGGATATGTCGCGCATTTTCCAACCCTACTTCACGACCAAGCGCACCGGCGACGAAGGACGCGGCTTCGGGCTCGGTCTCGCGATTTGCCGCAAAATCGCCACGCTTCACGGCGGCAGCCTCACACTCACCAGCGAGATTGGAAAAGGCACCGTCGTGAATCTCGACTTGCCGAACCGCCAGAAGAACGCCAGAAACCAAGCGTTCCAGCCGCCCGGTTCGATAGCAGCAAATACGCACGTCTAACCCATGCGCACACTCCTCATCATCACTCGACAGCCGCCATTCACAGCGGCCATTGAGGCTGCGCTGGATGCAGGACGCTATCGCCTCATCGGAAAAGAAGACGCAGGAAGTGCGGGCGTGCTGCTCTCGCGCGGTGCGATTGACGCCATCATTCTCGATCTCGAATTTACCGACGCACTCGCTATCCGCACCATCGAGGAAGTGCGGGCACTCGCGCCCGGCCTCCCGCTCATCGTCTTCGCACCGCAGGGCCGCAGGACGTGGGAGGAAGAGGCTTACATCCTCGGCGTCACGCACGTCATCGAAAAACCCGTGCGTGGCAAACTCCTCAGCACCCTCATGGAGCGCGCCTTCCTCGATAAAGATGCCCAGCTTCCCGCGCTCGTCCCGCAGCAGGCACCCTCCCTCCCTGTTCTCACCACGCTCCCCCAAAGCCGTGGGCTCGAAACGCTCCGCCGATTCTCCTCGCTGCTAGTCCACAGCCTCGACGCGCGCGAACTTCTCCGCGCTGCACTCCAGCAACTTCGCGAAGCCCTCGGCATCAATCGCGCCGCCGTCTTCCTCCGCAAACCCAGCGCGCTCACTACGGACGGCACTCCGTCTTCCGACGACCACTGGTTGCGCCCCGCCTACACCATCGGACACGAGCCGGGATTGATTCAGGAATTTCCGCTCAGCCTTGCCAACGGCATCGGCAACTACCTTCACAAGCACGCACGCATCCTCCGCGCCGACGCGCCCGAGGCCCGCGCCTCGCGCGAAATCAGCAAGGAATTCGCCACGCTCGGCAGCATCATCGCGCTCCCCATTCATGATCGTGAAATGCTGCTCGGCGTCCTCGTCATTGATGAGCGCATCACCGGCGGCGGCTTCGGCGACGAGGAACTCACGCAGCTTTTCCACTGGCTCGAAGAACTCGGTATCGCACTTCGCAACTGCTGGCGGCACGAACAACTCCACGATACCCACGGCCTCATTGATGACATCCTCGCCGGCCTCGGCGGCGGCTGTATCGTCGTCGGTTCAAATTGCGGCGTGCTCCACGCAAACGAAGCCGCGATGCGACTCATCTCGCCCGGTCACACACGGCGCCTCGACTTCGCAGACATCCCCCAAGCACTCGGCAGCCTCATCTTTCTCGTCATTCAGAAAGGCGAAGCTGTCACGCCTTTCAAATGGCAACCACCCTCACACCCCGGCATTTCTTGCCGCGTCAGCATCCAGCCGTTCTGCGTCGGCAAGGACAAACGCCCGAATGCCGCACTCCTCGTCCTCGACGACATTACCGAGCACGAGCGCGCCGTGCAGCTTGAAATCGAAACCAGCAAACTCCGTCTCGTCCGCCAGATGGCCTGGCACCTCGCCCACGAGATTGGAAACGCAGTCACGCCCATCAGCACGATGCAGCAACTGCTGGAAATCCAAGGCGACGATGCGGAAGCCCGTCACGAAATGAGCGAAGTCCTCGCCAGCAGCGTGCGACGCATCACGCGACTGACTCAGCAGATGAATTTCCTCAGCCGCGATTGGGACGGCAAAAGCGGAGAGACCGCCTCCATTTCGGACCTGCTCGAAAAAGCATATCAAGATGCGAACACCTTCAACCCGGGAAAACACAAGCCCGTTCTGCATCTCGACAGGACAAGCCCGTGGAAAGTCAGCGGCGACACCAAGGCGCTGCGCCACGCATTCTCGGAATTGATCCTCAATGCCATGCAGGCCAATCCCGAAAACCCAAGCGTCACCCTGCGCGTCGCGGATATCAGCACCGAGGGTGATCAGCGTCTCTCCGTCGAAGTTCAGGACGCAGGCCCCGGTTTTCCCCACGAAGTCGCTGACAAAATCGGCGAGCCATTTCAGAGCACACGCAGCGTCGGTCTCGGCCTTGGACTCACCGTCACCCGCAAGATCATCGAAAATCACAGCGGTCAATTGGACATTCCGCACGCCGACCGCAGCCCCGGCGTCATCCGCGTCACCCTCCCCTTTACCAATCCGGCCAACAACTAGCCGGTTGCGCGCGCGAAGGCGGCCCGCTATCGCTGCGGAGTGAAATTTTCTCCGAGCAGTTTCCTATTCATCGCCGCACTGACGACGTCCGTTTTCGCAGCGGATCCAACCCCGCCATCGGGAATGGCCTTCATCAAAGGAGGCACTTTTACAATGGGCAGCGAGGACGGCGCGACCGACGAAAAGCCATTGCATGAAGTCACCGTGAAATCCTTTTTCATGGATAAAACCGAGGTGACCAACGAGCAGTTCGCCGAGTTTGTGAAGGCCACCAACTATGTGACGCTTGCGGAGCGACCGCTGACGGCAAAAGAACTACCGGGACTGCTACCGGAGTTCGAGGGCAAGACTGTGTCGCTTTGCTACCGCCCACCTAAAGGCGCGGTGAATCTCCGCGATGCACTACAGTGGTGGGCGCCTGTGATCGGAGCAAACTGGCGGCACCCCGACGGCCCAGGAACCGACATCATCGGAAAAGAAAAACATCCCGTGGTGCATGTTTGCTGGGACGATGCGCAGGCTTATTGCAAGTGGGCTGGCAAACGTCTGCCCACCGAAGCGGAATGGGAATTTGCAGCGCGTGGCGGGCTGGAAAAAGCGCGCTACATTTGGGGAAATGAGTTTTCGCCAAACGGAAAATGGATGACGAATACATGGCAGGGGAAATTTCCCCACG
>CAMBOD010000288.1 GCA_945868985.1 Prosthecobacter debontii
AGGTTTGTCGTGGCCCATGCGCGCCATTTTTTGAGAAAGTCCCGATTTTCCGCGAGGGCGAGGGCTTTGTAGCTGGGGCCGATCTGGCAATATGCCGTGGTGCTGATGGTGGTGAGGACGTTGAATTGGAAGCTGCGAGAGTTGTCGCCAAAAAGTGCGGCGTAGTTTTTGTAAATAGGGCGGAAGCGGTCGTTCTGGTTGTGCCAAGTTTGCAGGCGGTTCATGTCCGCGCCGTTGCTCTCATAGTAACCGTCGTCGGCGTTCAGGTGCGGCAGCGCCCACGGCCCGCCGCGTTTCAGGCCCAGGTATTCTTCCAGACACATTCTGGGGTGGCGCCGCCGAACCTCGGCCAAGAAGCTTTGGATATTCTTCCACTCGCGGTAGAAATTGTCGCCCGGCAGATGGCCGTGGTTTTCGGCAAAACATGGATCGGCTCCGAGTCCCTTTGGTCCCGGCCGGTAGGATGGCACTTCCCAATAGCTCATCCAGCGCCCATCCCAACCCCACCAGCGCGGCTGGTATTTTGTGAAGACCGCCTCGTGGATCGCGAGCAGATATTTCATGTATTCGTCGCATGCCGGGCAGGAGACTTTGCGGCCAAACAGATACTCGCTCGGTTTGCCCGACTCATCGAGCGAGCCCCACTCTGGTTTTTGATCGAGCCATATCCCCGGCAGGCTGAAACTGCTCACGTGGACGCCGTTTTTCCGCGCGTGCTCGATGAACTGTTCCATGACCGGCGGCGCGCGGAAGTCATCGGTGAATTCGCCGGGTTTGAATTGATCGAGGAAAACATTGTGCGGCGAGTGCAGCCCGGCCGCCGGGCCGGCCGCGCCGGGAAGTCCGGCAATTCCCTTGTCCACGGGAAAGCCCAGTGGCTCCGCGCGCATTTGCGAAAGATACGGCTCTGCCGTCGGATGATTGCCCCGCCCATACCACGTGTGCGCCGTCATGATGTCGTGGACGCCCGTAGCCTTGAGCCGGTCTATGATTTCGGGCTTTGGTTCGAAAAGATTAGCCCACCAGCCATTTTGCCAGACCCAGTATCCATCCTCCGGAAGCGGCTGCTCGGGCAGCACCGTGCGCATGAAATCCTGCATCGCCCAGACCTCGCCCCAATCGAGCACCTCCGGCTCAACGGCCTCGTCGGGAATTTTTTTGTTTTTGAAGTGCTGAAAAAGACCGGTGTCCTTTTTGAAATCCACAAGCGCCGTCGTGATCCGACCCGGATACGGCCCGTGCGAATAGCGCGCGATGCCCTCCTTGCGATACACGCCGAGGAAGTATTTCTCGCTCGTGTTCACCTCGTCTGCGACCGCCGGGTAATTTGGTTTGTAGCCGAGCCGGAAGCCGTCCTTACCGCGCAATTCATGCTCCCACCACGGGTATTCCAGCCCTGCGAAACAGCCGCCTTTTTCACCGCGTAGGAAAAAATTAATCGGGCAATGCCAGATCGTCTGGTCGTCGTGAAAATGAATCGCGGAGAACGGCGATGCCGCCGTGACATCCTCCAGCACGACCTCTTTCAAAAAATACGGTTTTCCATTGGTGGATTGGATCACGAGCCACTTTTCGATGAAGCGATCATCTGGTCTGAGCCGGTAGTGCAAAGCGACTTCCAAACCGCTCCCGGCGAATTTCAACTCTACCTCGCCTGCACTTTCTTTAAGAGCGAGCGCCTTCTCCGAACGCAAAGTGTTCGCGTCCGTCGTGACGGCGAAACCGATGCCCGGCACTTGATAAGTCAGCGCCTGCTCTTTGTCGCGAATCGTGCGAACGCCACCGCTCTCGCGGTCAATTTCGACCGCGATGTGTGCATTTTCGAGACGCAGTGTTTCCGCGCCGCTCGCAGTGAATCCACAAAAGAGCGCGATCCCAATTTTCCAAATCCGCCGGAAAGCGCGCATCGTTCGCCTGTCTCGCGGCTACGCGAAGAGCGCGGTGACGGGTTTTGCTTTCACCAGCTCGCGCGGTTGGTTGAGGTGGTTGTAAACGATCGTCTCTGGGTCAATGCCACACGCGTGGTAGATGAGCGCTAGCAACTCGGTGGGATGCACCGGGTCGGATTTCGGGCTGGAGCCGGTGGCGTCGCTTTCGCCGTGGATGTAGCCGCGCTTGATGCCTGCGCCAGCGACGCACGCCGTGTAGCAATAGGGCCAGTGGTCGCGACCGTCGGAGCTGTTCACGTTGCCGCTGGTGCTCAGGCCGCGCTCGGGTGTGCGCCCGAATTCGCCGAGCGCCACGACGAGTGTTTCGTCGAGCAGGCCGCGCTGATCCATGTCCTCGATGAACGCGCTGAAGCCGTTATCGAGCATCGGGCCCGCCTGATTTTTGATGCGATGCGTGAGGCCGATGTGTGTATCCCAAGAGTGATTGTCTGAGTTCGCAAATTTCGGCCAGATGACTTCGACAACGCGTGTTCCGGCTTCGACGAGCCGCCGCGCGAGCAGGAGGCTTTGGCCAAAAGTGTTCATGCCGTAGCTGGCGCGCATTTTTTCCGTTTCCTGATCAATGGAGAACGCATCGCGCGCTTTGCCGCTGGTGATGAGATCGAGTGCACGGCCGTAGTATTCGTCGAGGTGGTAATTCTTCACCGCCTTGTCAATGTCCGGCATCGTTTGCTCGATGGACTGCCGCAGCGAAGCGCGCCGTTTGAGCCGCATCGCAAACACGTCGGGCCGGAGATTGAGGTCATCCACGCGGATGCGGTTCATCTTCGTCATGTCCATGTCGTCGCCGTCGGGATAAAGCGTGTAGGGATCGTAACCCTTGCCGAGGAAACCAGCGGTGCCGCCTTTACCGACAACGTTACTTTCCTGCAAAGGACGCGGCAGCATCACGAACGGCAGCATCGGTTCCGTCGGCGGTTTCAGGCGGATGATGTTCGAGCCGAAGTTCGGGAAGTCCTTCGCATTCGGTGGTTCGAGCTGGCCGGACGGCGAGACTTTGTCCGTCGTGTAGCCGGTCATGATTTGGTAAATCGCCGCCGTATGATTGAAGAGCCCGTTCGGCGTGTAGCTCATCGAGCGCACCATCGTGAGCTTGTCGTTGAGCTGTGCGAGACGCGGGAGGATTTCGGTGAAATTGACGCCCGGAATTTTTGTCGGGATGTTTTTGAAAGGCCCGCGGATTTTCTCCGGCAGATTTTCCTTCGGGTCCCACAAATCTAGGTGCGACGGCCCGCCTTGCAGATAGACCATCACCACGCTCTTCGCCTTCCCCCAGCCCGGCCCGCCTTTAACCGCCGCCGCCGCAGCAGCAGGCTCCGCAGCCGAAGCGCGCAGTTTGAGCAATGAACCGAGCGTGAGGCCCATCATGGCCGAGCCGCCGATGCGGAGAACGTCGCGGCGGGAAACGCCAAGGTGAGCGTCGCAAAGATCGCGACCGGGTTGTCCTGAGATACGTAGCATGGTGTGTGTTGGGATGAGTGGGTGGGAGAGTAAGCGATTTTCCGGCGGACTGTTAGTGTTTTCGTGCTGAGTCTATCTGCGCGAGCAGGCTTGTCCGTTGGTGTTCGTAGGTCTCTTCAGCCCTCTCTAGGCCTTTCAATTTTTTCAATATAGATAACGCGTAGAAAAAGAGGAAACGGCCGTATGTTTCACCTCCAACTGGCTGCGACAAAACTGGCAGGTGACGAAACGGGTCTGCGTGCCTACTTCAAGCGGGGCTACGCAATGATTGCAGCGGACGGAGAGAATTTCCATGCGCGCGAGAATATTGGAAGCAGTGACCGTCGCAAGCACGCCGTGTCTGTTTTCGACTCGAATACAGGCGTTGTATGAAAGGCTTTGTGCCTCGGTAGAAGTTTGAATCAGTCGTTTCCTGCACGGCTACTTGGCAGGTTTCACTTCCTTCACTGTCCACTTCGTGACGGTGACACCTTTCGCGCTCCGGGCGCTGACTGGTAGCGACGCTAGATCGAAATCCAGCTCACGCACGCGCGCACCGCTGCGTCCGTCGAGGAAAACGCGGATTGATTTCGGCATTTCCTTTTCCGTTGCGGCGATATGCAGCCAGATAATCTTCGATCCCTCGCTCTTCGCGAGAGGGTAGAGCTTGTCGCGGGAGAGGCCGCCGATTTGGAATTTCTTCGCGAAGGCCTTCCCCGTTTCGCCGTCCTGATAGATCA
>CAMBOD010000289.1 GCA_945868985.1 Prosthecobacter debontii
GCCGACTCATCCGTGGGGAGACGATGCGGCAGGCCGAGCGCACCTACGTCACCGCCGCGCGTGCATTGGGCCAGAGCACTTGGAACATCCTCATCCGGCACCTGCTGCCAAATGTCATGCACCTCGTGTTGATCAAGTTTGTCCTCGGCTTCAGTGGTATCGTGCTCGCCGAGGCCATCCTCAGCTACCTCGGAGTCGGTTCGCCCATCGGCACGCCGAGCTGGGGTGTAATGATTGATGGCGCGCGCAACGAATTCAGCCGCGAGCCTCTCGTCTGGTGGAATCTCACCGCCGCCACCACCGCGCTTTTCGGCCTCGTCCTTTCGCTCAACCTACTCGGTGACGCTCTCCGCCGCGCCTTCGATCCCAAACGCTCCTGACCCATGTCACTCCTCGAAATCCGCAACCTCGGCATTCATTTTCACACAGAAAACGGTGTCGTCGAAGCCGTCAAAGGCATCAGTCTCAAACTCGAAAAAGGCGAGACCCTCGCCATCGTCGGCGAGAGTGGCAGTGGAAAAAGCGTCACCGGCCTCGCACTCACACGCCTTCTGCCGGAGCCGCCCGCACGCTACGTCAGCGGAGAAATTCTTCTCGATGGACGCGACGTTTTGAAAATGAAGGGCGACGAACTGCGCAAACTGCGTGGGAAGCGGATCGCCTACGTGTTTCAAGAGCCTAGCACTTCCTTGAACCCCGTCTTCACTATCCGCAGTCAAATCGCCGAGGCGCTGAAGCTGCATCGCCCCGAGGTGAAGGATATCGATGCGGAAATCATCAAGTGCCTCGACCTCGTCGGAATCACCAATCCAGCGCAACGCCTGAATGATTACCCGCATCAACTCAGCGGCGGGATGCAGCAGCGCGTGATGATCGCCATGGCCCTCGCCTGCCAGCCGGACTTGCTCGTTGCAGACGAGCCTACCACCGCGCTCGACGTGACCATTCAGGCGCAAATCATGGATCAATTCCGCGACCTGCGGAGCAAGCTGCACATGGCCGTGATCCTCATCACCCACAATTTCGGAATCATCAGCAACTTCGCCGACAAAGTTGCCGTGATGTTCCGTGGCAAAATCGTCGAATACGGTCCCACCGCCGAAGTGCTCAGCAACCCGCAGCACGCATACACCAAAGCGCTCATCCAGTGCATTCCGCGCCTCGGTGCCCGCCAGCACCGTCTCGTCACCATTGACCACGCAGCGTTGGAAGCAGCCTCGTAGTATCAAGAGATAGTGCTGACGTTTCCTGATGATGAGTGCGCACACAGCTAGTTTCACCGTCCGCACGCGAGGGCAGGGCACTACGGAAATTACTGAGGAGGTCGCCCGCATCGTTCGGGAGAGCGGCATTTGCACCGGACTTTGCACGGTTTTCATCCAGCACACGAGCGCATCGCTGATCATTTATGAAAACGCTGATCCGACGGCGCGGACGGACTTGCACGAGTATTTTTCCCGTCTCGCGCCGGAGGATGAGGATTATTTCGTCCACACCGCCGAAGGTCCGGACGATATGCCGTCGCACATCCGCATGGTGCTCACGCGGACGAGCGAAAGCATTCCGATCTCAGCCGCACGTCTCACGCTCGGGACGTGGCAGGGGATATTCCTTTTCGAGCACCGTCGCGCACCACACACCCGCACGATCGTGGTGAGTGTGGTCGGCGAATGAACTATTCCAACAAGCGGCCTGAGTCCGGGAGTTCGCTGGCGTCCGCTCGTTTGATTTTGGTTGGATCGACGGCTGTGGCGGGCAGTGAAGCGCGGAAGATATCCGGCGCGAGTGCGTGGAGGTGCAGCACGAGAGTTTCGCCCTCGGTGCGGACTTCGGCGAGGTTGGAGACTTGCAGTGCGATGAGGACACGGGCGCGTGTTCTTTTGTTCGGTATGTCGAGCGGCAGGGTGTGGAGCGGAACGTTTTTTATGCGGAGGCGATCCATCAACTGCGCGGCGGTTGGCAGTTCAGAGGTTGAAATGCGCGGCCATACTTTGAAATTTTGCGCTGCAGCGAGTGTGAGGCGCGGGAGGAAGAGGAGGATGTCGCCGATGTGTTCGATGGTGGGACGATCATCCACCTGTCGCTCGTGAGGATTTATATACGCATCAACAATGGCCACGAGGATGAGACCGAGTGCGCACACCGCGAACGCAGAATGAAACACCTTCGGCACGACTGCGTCTCCTCCGTGCAGCGTTGTTTGCAGAAACATGGTGACCCAATACAGGCCGCCGTAGAACACGCCCCAGCCGATGGCGGAGAAAATCAGGGCCATCCCGGATGCGGTGAGCACATTGAGGCGGTGCTCGCGTAAGTGCGCACGGAGCGCAGTAGTGGTGGCGGACGATGTCACGTTCGCAGCATCACTGGGAACAGTCGGCGCGGCAAACCGGTTATTTTTCCTTACGCGACCGCTAGCAATTTTCGGCGAAGATGGTTCTCTCTGCGCCTTTCATGTCTGCCAAACGTAAGCTGCTCGTAGTTGATATCGCCGCATTAGGGTGGAATCTGGTTTCTCATTTGCCGGAGTTCCGCCCGATGGATGCGATTTTTCCTGCTGTGACTTGCCCGGTGCAGGCGAGCTTTCGCACGGGGTTGCCGATTGGCGGACATGGTTTGGTGGCGAATGGGCTGCACTTTCCCGAACTGGCGAAGGTGATGTTTTGGGAGCAGTCGGCGCGTCTGGTGGAGGGGAAGCGGATTTGGGAGGACTTCCGTGCACGTGGAAAAACGGTGGGGCTGATGTTCTGGCAGCAGTCGCTCGGTGAGGCGGCGGATTTGGTGGTGACTCCGTGGCCTGTCCACAAGCACAGCGGCGGGATGATTCAATCGTGCCACACGCAGCCTGCGCAGTTGGAAGCGCGACTGAATGAGAAGGTGGGGCGTGCTTTTAATTTGATGAATTACTGGGGGCCGCTCGCGAATCACAAATCGAGCGACTGGATCGTGGAAGCGGTTTGCGCGGTGATGGAGATGCCGGATGTCGCGCCTGATGTGCTGTTCGCCTACATCCCGCATTTGGATTACGATTTGCAGCGCTACGGGCCGGACTCGCGGCAGGCGGACAAGGCGCTCGATATTTTGCTGGGCTATCTTTCGCAGATCAAAGCGAAGGCGGCGGAGTGCGGCTACGACTGGATTGTTTTTGGGGACTACGCCATCGAGCAGGTCACGGGTGGTGCTGTGTTTCCAAACCGTTGTCTGCGCGAGGCGGGGCTGTTTGCGACGCGGGAATTGAAAGGCATGGCGTATCCCAATTTTTACACCTCACGAGCATTCGCGGTGAGCGATCACGGCGTTGCAAATGTGTATTGCCGCGATGCTGCCTCGACTGCCGCTGCTGCTGAGGCGCTGCGTTTGCTGCCGGGTGTGGCGGAGGTTTTAGGAAAAGATGAGCAGGTTGCACGGGGGCTCGCGCACAGCCGGAGCGGGGACTTGATGCTGGTCGCTGCACCGGGCGTTTGGTTCGCATATCCGTGGTTCACGGCGCGCAGCGAGGCACCGGATTTTGCGGGGCATGTGGATATTCACAACAAACCTGGCTACGACCCGTGTGAGTTGTTCTTTGGCTGGCCGCCGGGAACGGTGAGCTTCAACACCGACAAAATCCACGGCACCCACGCGAGCAACCGCGCCGGGATGGAAGTGGCGTGGGCAACGTCGCTTGAAATCGCGCAGACACCGAAGACACAACTAGACCTCGCGCATGAGGTGCGGCGATGGATGGAAAAACTGGCATGACGACACGCTCAATTTCACAAACAGTGACGGTGACATGGGATTTCCCGGTGACGTTCACACATGGACTTTTTGCGCCATCGAACCGTGTGCTCGTGGATACGCTGTGTCGGCTGAATGAGCCGCGCAGGCACAAGGCGCTGGTGTTTATTGACGGTCACGTCGCTAGCAAACGTGCGGAGCTTTCTGCTGAAGTGAGCGCCTATTTCGCGGCGCACGCCGAGAAAATCGAACTCGCGATGGAGCCGCAGGTGGTGCCCGGAGGGGAGGCGGTAAAAAATAATTTCACGCTGGTGGAGGGCTTCATGCGTTTGATGCTGGAGCGGCATATGGACCGGCAGTCGTTCATCATCATCGTAGGCGGCGGTGC
>CAMBOD010000290.1 GCA_945868985.1 Prosthecobacter debontii
TCCGCTCCCGCCGCGTTTGGATTTAGAAAAGGATACTTGTTCTCGAAGTTGTAAAAATCCTTCTTCGCCACGATCTCGATCACCGGCAGAGCGAGATCACCCACCACGCCCACCGTCAATTCACGCCCCGCGATGAACTGCTCGACAAGCAACTCGTCCCCAAATTTCCACGCCTCCGCCAGCGACTTCTCAAGCTCCGCCTCATCCTTCACGATGTAAATTCCAACGCTGCTCCCTTCTTTGGGCGCTTTGATCACCAGCGGCAGCGGCAACGTTGGCCGTGCGCCATTGCGGATAATTTCGGACTTCGCCGTCGGCACACCGCGCTCAACAAGCCTCTGCTTTGTCGCGATCTTATCAATCGCCAGTTCACTCCCTCGCGCACCCTCGCCGGTGTAAGGAACACCGCGCTCATCGAGGATGCGCTGCAACTGCCCGTCCTCGCCAAACGTCCCGTGAATCACATTGAAGGCAAGCTGTGTCCCTTCCGGTAGCACAAAGTTTTCATCTGCGACATCCACCGCAGTCAAATCCACCCCCATTGAGCGCAGAGCGGAAACAACTCCCTCCCCGGACTTGAGCGAAACTTTCCGCTCAGACCCTGGCCCGCCCATGAGGACGGCGATTTTCATGTTGGTAAGGTCAAGTGACATCGAATTGGTTTTCATCAAAAGCTGATACGTCACACACGCTGGGTTCTTGCGAAAAAATCCCGTTCATTCGCCAAGCCCCCTTTCTTCTCCCACAATTTGCACCTCGGTGTGGAGTTCGATCCCGCGCTCACGCTTCGCCGTGTCGGTGATTTTTGCGATGAGCGCCAGCACGTCCGCCGCAGTTGCGCCACCATCGTTCACGATGAAATTGCCATGCACCTCGGAAACTTTCGCGCCACCAACACGCGCACCTTTCAGTCCCAATTCATCAATGAGTTTTCCGGCAGGAATCGGCCCTGGATTTTTGAAAATGCAGCCCGCGCTCGATTCCTTCGGCTGCGACGTGCGCCGCTTTTGCATGGATTCATCCAACTTCCGCGCGATCTCTTCCGGCGTATCCGGCTGGCCACGGAACGTAGCAGCAACAGCGAAGTTATGCGCAAGCGATGGCACGTCGCGATAGTGGACGACCATTTCGTGCGGCGTCCGCGTGTGAAACTCGCCGAACTTGTCCACATAGCGCACACTCACGACTTGCAGGAACGTCTCTCCGCCCATCGCCCCCGCGTTCATGCGCAGCGCACCGCCCACATTTCCGGGGATGCCCTCAAACCACTCGAACCCGCCGATACGCGCATCACGCGCGGCGATAGCCAACTCACGCTGCTTCACGCCGACACCTGCGGTGATCATCTCGCCCTGCACTTCGAGTTTTTTAAATTCACTACGCGTAAGATGCACGACCACGCCGCGAATTCCGCCATCGCGAACGAGTAAGTTCGAGCCTCGGCCCATCACGAAAAGCGGTAGTCCGCGCTCTGTGGTAAATTTCACCAACCGTGCAAATCCCTCCTCCGTCTCCGGCTCGGCCCAAAATTGCGCAGGGCCACCGACACGCATCGTCGTGTGCTTTGCGAGCGGCTCGTAGAGCTTGATCGCACCCGCACCCATCACATCGAGCAAGGCATCAAGCATCGCCACATCATCTTTCAACCGCGAAGCCTGCTCGTGGATATTTCCCGCACCGAGACTCAGCACGAGATCGCCCGGTTCCAACATCCGCCCAAGGTCATACTGTATCTGCTCGCGCTTCGGCTGGTAAGAAACGCCCTCCTGCCCGGTCTGCTTCGCGATGGCATCCACGATCGTCTGCCCGCTCACTCCCGGAATCGGCTGTTCGCTCGCAGGATAAACGTCGGCGAGGAAAAGCAAATCTGTCTCCTCAAAGGCGCGGCCAAACTCATCCTTGAGCGCCTGCGTGCGCGTGTAGCGATGCGGCTGGAACATGGTGAGCACGCGTTTGCGACCCGTGCCGCGAGCACTCGCGAGTGTGGCTCGGATTTCCGTGGGATGATGCCCGTAGTCGTCCACGATCATGAACCGCTCGCTGCGATACTTGATTTCAAACCGCCGCCGCGCACCGCGGAATGTCTCCAAAGCCTCGGCGATCTTCGCGAACGGCACGCCGATTTCCGTCGCGAGCGCAATCACGCCGGTTGCGTTGCTCACGTTGTGCCGCCCCGGCACGTTCAGCGTCACCGCTCCGAGCGGTTCGCCGCCGCGAGACACGACGAAATGCGACTGAAAATCCTTCGTGTGCAGTGCGTCGAAGCGGTAAAAAGCTGCGCGCGACTCCCCATACGAAATCGCACCGTGGTGTTTCGTGCAAAGGCGCGAGGCGTTCGGGTCGTCGGCGCAAAAGAAAACCTTCCCGCTTGTCTGCGCGAGCAACTGCTCGAATGCGCGCTCGATGGCCGCGAGATCGGCATAGAAATCCAAGTGTTCCTCTTCAATATTGAGAATAATCGCGTGCTCCGGGTGGTAATTTACGATGGTGCCGTCGCTCTCGTCCGCCTCTGCCACGAACCATTCTCCCGATGCATCCCACTGCGCATTCACTCCGAGAATCGGAATTTCAGCGCCCACATAATGCGAAGGCCTCACGCCGCCGCCGCGCAAAACATGAGCCGCCATTGCGCTCGTCGTCGTCTTTCCGTGCATCCCGCCAACAACGATTCCGCGCTTCTGCCGCATAATCGCAGCGAGCGCATCTGCACGTCGAACCATCGGCACGCCTAGTTGCTTCGCTGTATCGTAGTCGGGGTGCCCTGGTTTGATCGCCGAGGAAAAAATCACGAGTTCCGCATCGCGCACCTTCTCAGAGTTTGCCGGCGAAGCGAAATCGAGCCCGAGCGTTTGCAGTCTCGACGTCTCTTCCGTCGTAGATTTGTCGCTCCCGCTCACCCGGTGCTTCAGCGCGAGACACAACCCGGCAATGCCGCTCATGCCCGAGCCCGCCACACCGATGAGGTGGATGCGCCTTGCGCCTTGCGTCAGAAATTTGGCCAGTTGAGTGCCGTCCATTTAAGTGCAGAAAGTGAGAATGGTATCCGCCACACGCTCCGCTGCCTGTGAGGGAGCAAGCTGTCGGCTTTTTTGCGACATCGCTGCGAGCAGTTCGGGGTTGTCGAGGAACGATGAAATTTTTTGCGCAAGCAAGTCGCCGGTGGCTTCGCACTCTTTCAACATCACGCCTGCTTCAGCGCGATCAAAAATTTGCGCATTTGCAGTCTGATGATCATCGGCGGCGAATGGATACGGTATCAACACACTGGGCAGCCCAAAATGCGAAAGCTCCGTAAGACTCGCAGCACCACTGCGCGCGATGGCCATGTCCGCCGCACCGTATGCCTCTTCCATGCGATGGTGAAACGCCGCGACATAAGCAGGCACACCAGCCTTTGCGTAGGCCTCGCGCGCTATTTTCTCGCCGCCCTTGCCCGTGAAATGGATCGCCTGCAACTCACGACCTGCGAGCTTCGGCAATGCAGCGGCGACAGCTTTGTTGATGCCGCTCGCGCCCTGACTGCCTCCCATCACCAACACGGTGCTCTTTTCCGGCGAAAGTCCAAACGCTGCACGAGCCGCACTTTTCTCCACTGGTCTCGTGAGTGCGCTGCGGATGGGCGTGCCGGTCACTTCGCATTGAGCCTTTGGAAAATACCGTTTGCATGCACCAAATCCGAGCAGCACACGCGTGACATAGCGCGCATTCAGTTTGTTCGCGCGACCGGGAATTGCGTTCGACTCATGCACGAAAGTCGGCAGGCCGCGCTGACGGCCAATCACAATCGGCGCGAAGCAAGTGAACCCTCCCATACCGAGCACTGCTGACGGTTTCCACTCATCGTAAAGTCGTGCGCACGTCTTTTTCGCAGCGCGTAATCCCTTCCAGAAACGCCACAGCGCGAGCGGCGACTTCGATTGCAAACCCACGCCTGCGACCTTTTCGATGCGAAACTCACTCCGGCCCTGCGTTGCGAGCGCATCAATTTCTTTTTCGGAAATCAGCACCATCACCTCGTGGGCGCGCGCGAGCAGAACCTCACCCACGGCAAGGCCCGGAAACAAGTGCCCGCCGGTTCCGCCGGCCGCGATGACAAACCTCATCTC
>CAMBOD010000291.1 GCA_945868985.1 Prosthecobacter debontii
CACGGCGCTGACGAGGCCCGCGCTGCGAAGCTCCGCGATCACGGAGTCGGAGACAAACTGCTGTGCTTTCACCTCGACGATTTGCACGCCGCCGTGCTCGTGCAGCAGGACGGCATCCGCCTCCACGAGCGATGCGATTTTCGCGCGCAGCGCAGCGCCGTCGGCCGTCGCCCAAAAGAGCGTCTCGAAATAATCGCCGAACATCGAAATGGCGAAGCCGTCCACGTCGAGCACTTCCATCATGCCGCCGCCGGTGGAGATGGCGCGCAGCGTGTGGCGCTCTCGGGCGTTCGTGAGCGTGAGGCGGTAGGTGTTCGGATGCGGGTCGCCCACGTCCACGGTCTCGATGCGGATTTTTACACCGCTGTCGCTCAGCGTTTGCATCGAGCCGGGCAGGCGTTCATCCGCCGCATCCCAGCCCATCAGCCCACCGAAAAGGCCCATGTCGGAGCCTTGCGTGTCGTGCGTCGTGGGGAGCGAGCCGCTACGGTCGAATTCCACGAGCACGTCGCTCAATTCACCATCCATCAAATCCAGCCCGAGCCTGCCGATACGAAGCGCAGCCGCGCAGTGAGAACTCGAAGGCCCGCGCATGACGGGACCGATGACATCGTTGAAGATGCTGACAAACATGCGGCATCCATCGCTGCTTCCGCGCCCTGCTGCAAGGCTGCGTTGGTTTATATCGCGCAAAAACGCCGTCGAACCAGTATTGTGCCGCATTTGTAAAATGCTGGCAGAATCAGTTTGCCAAGCGGGCTTCTGCGCCTAATGTCGCGCCCCTTTTCCACGGATGCTCCATCGTCAACCACTCGAAATGAAGATTTTCAGCGGGTCCGCTCATCGCGAACTCGCGGGCCGTATTGCGGCCTATTGCAAGATACCGCTCGGTGATGCGACGGTAGATTCCTTCCCCGACGGAGAGACGATGGTGAAGTATAATGAGAACATCCGTGGCCGAGATGTTTTTCTCGTGCAGCCGACCTGCCCGCCGACGAATCAGAATTTGATGGAGCTCCTGATTATGGTGGACGCCGCGCGCAGGGCGAGTGCGGCGCGCATCACGGCGGTGATTCCTTTCTTTGGCTACGCACGACAAGATAGAAAAGATCGGCCACGCGTGCCGATCACGGCCAAGCTGGTGGCGAACCTCCTCACGGCGGCGGGAGTGGATCGTGTGCTGACGATGGATCTTCATGCGCAGCAGGTGGCGGGGTTTTTCGATATCCCAGTGGACCATCTCTATGCATCGCCAGCGGTGATCAATTACCTGCGCGCAAAAAATCTCAATGAGCCGGTGGTGGTTTCGCCGGATGTCGGCGGGCTAAAGATGGCGAATGCCTACGCGCAGTCGCTTCATGCGGGACTGGCCATCGTGGCGAAACGTAGGAAAAGCCCCACGGAAGTTGCGGCGACGAGCATCATCGGCGAGGTGGAGGGCAGGCCCGTCATCATTGTGGATGATATGACCGAGACAGCGGGAACGCTGTGCGCAGCGGCGAAACTTTTGAAAGAGCATGGCGCGACGGATATCATGGCTTGCGTGAGCCACGCGGTGCTTACCGACCTCGGAATCGAGCGCCTCAAGTCTTCGTGCATCACCGAACTCGTTTGCACCAACAGCGTCCCCGTCCGCGATGGCGAGGGCTTTAAAATCACACCGCTGTGCGTGGCGGAGTTGCTCGGCGAGGGCATTCAGCGCATCCACGGCGACGAATCAGTTTCATCCCTGTTCGAAATCCCCAGAACATAACTAAAACAAAACAACAACCAGCAGTAGCTACACACAGCAATGGCCAAAAGCATCCAACTCAAAGCCGAACTCCGCTCCGGAGCCGGAACCACAGCAGCAAAAGCCGTCCGCAAGGCCGGTAAAGTCCCAGCGACCATCTACGGTCGTCACCACGCGCCGCAAAATTTGCAGCTCGACGCACACACGCTCGCGCTCGCGCTCGGCAAGACCACGGGTGAGCACGTCCTCGTGAACCTCGAAATCGCCGGCGGAAAATCAACGCTCGCACTGATTCAGGACGTGCAGCACCACGCGCTGAAGCGTCACATTCTCCATCTCGACTTCCACGCTCTCAAGGAAGACGAATTGATGCACACCACCGTGCCAGTCATCGCTTTTGGCGAACCCGAAGGCGTGAAGAGCGGCGGTGGTCTGCTCGAACAGCTCATCCGCTCACTCGAAGTGGAGTGCTTGCCAAAAGATCTTCCCGAGTCGTTCATCGTGGACGTTGCAGCACTCAATGTCGGCGACGGCATTCACGTCAATCAACTCGCCCTACCCGCTGGTGTCACCACCCGCGTCAACGGCGAAGCACTCGTTTTCCACTGCGCCGCTCCGACTGTCGAAGTCGAGCCAGCGCCTGCTGCAGAAGGCGCAGCCGAGCCCGAAGTCATCAAGGAAAAGAAACCCGCCGAGGGCGAAGAAGCTCCCGCCGCTGGAAAAGACGCAAAGAAAAAGTAGAGCGATGGGCCAATGGAGCGTCGGAATATCGGTTGATAGCCAACTCGCAGCGCAACCGCGCGCAGAGCAATCACCCGCGAAACCGGCAATTCATCAGCCCGCCCGCTCGTCCGTCCAATGCCCGGAGCATCACCATTCCGCATCATCGTCGGCCTCGGAAATCCAGGTCGCGAGTATGCGGATACCCGGCACAACGTCGGCTTTATGATCCTCGATCGTATCGCCGCCAGTGCCGGGGCTTCGTTCCGGGCGGACAAAAAATGGCAGGCCCAGGTCGCCGTAACTGGCGACGTCTGGCTGTGCAAACCACAAACGTATATGAACCTCAGCGGCGAAAGCGTCAGCGCGCTCGGGCACTTTTATAAAATCGAGCCCTCGCAAGTGCTCGTAGTGCTCGACGACATGGCGCTCCCGCTTGGTCGCCTCCGCCTCCGCGAAAGCGGCAGTGCTGGCGGCCACAATGGCCTGCAAAGCGTGCTCGAACACCTCGGCACACAGGCCATTCCCCGCCTCCGCGTCGGCATCGGCGCAGCGGCTGGTGAGGCCACGGGCCATGTGCTCGGGAAATTTGCCTTGGCCGAGAGCCCCTTGCTCGACGAAGCTCTTACCCGCGCCACGGAAGCCATCACGTTTGCACAGAAAAATGGCTTCGCCGCAGCAATGAACAATTACAACCAACAGACCACACCAACACAACAATGAGCAAAAACCGTTACGAAGGACTCCTGATCCTCAACCTCAAAGGTAAAGAAGACACCGCACAAAAAATCATCGAGCGCGTCGAAAAAGACTTCAAAGCCGCAGGCGCTGAAGTCGAGAGCGTGCAAAAGATGGACAACCGCCACTTCAGCTATGTCGCCGACAAGGTGGACAGCGGCTTCTACGTGAACTTTGTCTTCAGCGCCGAGCCATCCTCGCTCGCAGCACTGAAAGAAAAATTCCGCACCGATAGCGACGTCTTCCGCCAGCACTACGCACGTCTCGCCGCGAAGAAAGCCGCCTAGCGCGGAGCGCGCGAACTTTCAACACTGCAACCCGGAACCACAGCCATGCCGAATCTAAACAAAGTAATGTTGATGGGGAACCTCACCCGGGATCCCGAAATCAAATATACACCGAAAGGAACTGCCATCGCCGCCTTCGGTCTC
Organism: Prosthecobacter debontii; assembly: GCA_945868985.1. GTDB lineage: Bacteria > Verrucomicrobiota > Verrucomicrobiia > Chthoniobacterales > Chthoniobacteraceae > SXWH01. The sequence goes on from CAMBOD010000291.1 coordinate 3,622, forward strand.
GCAGTGAATCGCAGCTACACTCTGGAAAACGGAGAGAAGCGCGAGGAAGTAACCTTTGTGGATTGCGAAGCCTACGCACGCCTCGCCGAGATCATCGGCGAGTATTGCAAAAAGGGACGCCCCCTTTTCGTCGAAGGCCGTCTCAAACTCGATTCGTGGGACGACAAGGCGACCGGGCAGAAGCGCAGCAAAATGAAAGTAGTCGTCGAAACAATGCAGCTCCTCGGCAGCCGCGACGGCGGTGGCGGAGGCGGGCATGACAGCACTGTGGAATACGCCGATTCACAGGCAGCTCCTAGCGCTCCTAGCGCTCCCGCACAACGTCGTGCTCCGGCCCAAGCCCCAAGGCCACCGGTTGATCCCGATCTCGACGCCGCGCCCGACGACATTCCGTTTTAAGCGGAGAGGTTCTATCAAGGAGCGGCGACAGAAATGTCGCCGCTCTCTTTCTTT
>CAMBOD010000292.1 GCA_945868985.1 Prosthecobacter debontii
AAACAGCCAGATCGTGAGCGCGTGAGACAGTGCCAGCAGTCCGAAGCACAGGCCCGCTCCTGCGAGCCATGGCCAGGCCATGCGATTTTCCGTGCGAGCAGTCAGCGCCCGCACAAAGCAAAGATTTGCCACGCTGAAAAGAAACAACATCAGCAATTGCGGCAGGCCCGTGGAGGAAAACTGCCAGAAGTGATCACAGAGAATCAAAACCAGAATGAGGATGATCGCGAGTCGGCGGTCGAAAATCGCCTTTGCGATGAAGTAGTTGATTGCGACTGCGCCGAGCAAAAAAATCACACTCAGCGCCGAGATAGTCCGATCCGCAGCATGCGTGAACTCTCCCTGCTGCAACGGCCAGAAGTCCGGCTTCCCGTCCTTGTCCACGCGCAGCTTGAATGAATCACTCATCGCCACGCACCCGCGAATAGCGAGCGAGTTCACCCAGGGATTCAGCGGCGCATGGTAGAAATCTGGGATGTGCCCCTGCGTCGGCCCCTTGGGATTCATGAACTCGGCGAACGCCCCTTCACCACGCTTCGTATCAACGATCTGAATCGCCGCCGGTTTGATCACGTTCGTCGAAAAGCCGTGTCCACGGCTCAACTCCCGCGCAATCACGGCCTGTTCCATTCCTTTCGCGTGAGTCAGTCCGCGAAAAAGCGGCGTCGAGTCCTGCTTTTGAATCGCTTTCAGCGGATTGATGAAAACATGGAACAAAGTCAGCAGCAGTGCCGTGGCACAGATGAGCAGGAAAATGATCCACCATTTTCCACGACCGAGTTCGAGACTGTGGACGAGTTCCTGTGCTTTGAGTTCTGACGCCATTCGATTTTAACTAGGGTTGTGAATTTTCGGGTTCGGTGCGCAACTCTTTGAGTCGGCGATGCAGGGTCCGGCGGCTCATGCCGAGCTTTTGCGCGGCTTTCGTTACGTTGCCCCCAGTTTCTTCGAGGGCGCGGACAATCATTCGTTGCTCCGTATCGTGCAAGTTCAAATGCCCGCCGGGTTTGCTGAAAGCGGGCAGCTTCACTCCGCCGATGCTCGTCGGCGCGCTCGCGGCACCGTCGCGCACGCTTGGGGGTAAATCGCGCAGCGTGAGTTTCGCGCCCGGCCCCATCACCACCGCACGCTCGATGGCCGCGCGCAACTCCCGCACATTTCCCGGCCACGCATATTTCTCCAGCGCCGCCAGCGCATCACTCGTCAATTCCCGCACCGGCTTCCCGTTTTCTTCCGCAGCGACCTTGAGGAAATGCGCTGTGATGAGCGCGATGTCCTCACGCCTCTCGCGCAGCGGCGGCATGTGGATGCGCACGACGCTCAGTCGAAAAAACAAATCATCGCGGAAGTCACCGCTCTCCACCATCCGCTCCAACTCCCGATTCGTCGCCGCCACGAGACGCACGTCCACCTTGATCGGAGTATTCCCGCCCACGCGCTCAAAACTCCGCTCTTCGCCCAGCACGCGCAGCAACTTCACCTGCGTATTTTTTCCAATCTCCCCGATTTCATCCAGAAACAGCGTCCCGCCATTCGCCTGCTCGAAGCGCCCGATGCGCCGCTCCGTCGCGCCGGTGAAAGATCCCTTCTCGTGACCGAAAAGCTCGCTCTCCAGCAACTGATCGCTGAACGCCGCCATGTGCATCGCCACAAATTTTTCCTTCGACCGCCCGCTCAGCGTGTGAATCGCCTGCGCCACCAGTTCCTTGCCCGTCCCGCTCTCGCCCGTGATGAGCACCGTCGCGCGCGAAGGGGCGACCTGTTTGATCGTGTCAAAAATCTCCTCCATCGCCGGCGAGTGCCCGATGAGCCGCTCCAGCCCGAATTTTTTCTCCACCACCTTCTTCAACTCCACCACCTGCTTCTCCACCTGACGCGAACGCAGCGCACGACGGATCAGGATTTCCAGCCGGTCAATGTTCAGCGGCTTCGTCACAAAATCATACGCCCCGCGCTTCATCGCCTCCACCGCCGTATCTACGCCGCCATAGGCCGTCATCATGATCACCACCGGCGGATGCGGACGCGCCAGCGCCTTCTCGATCACCGCCATGCCGTCCTCGCCGCCGAGCCGCAGGTCGGTGAGCACGAGGTCCACATGCTCGCTTTCCAAAACATTCAGCGCACTCGCGATGTCGGCAGCCACATACACATCGAACGAATCTTCCAACGAATCACGCAGCCCTTCACGGGTGTGTTTTTCGTCGTCAACAATGAGGATGGTGGGTTGCACAGCGCGGGGGATGTAGCCGCGCCCGCCCTTTCGCGCAAGCGTCAGTCCCACAGTTGCACTTGGCAGATGGAGCGGCACCCCCGCTAAATTGTCTGCGAAATGCGCCCGTCATCCCGCCCAGCGGTCGTGGAGTTCGCGGAGGCAGTCGCGGAGGTTTCCTCGGTGGCGGTGGAAGATGGATTCGGCTTCGTCGTCGGGGAGTTTGCCGCCAGTGAGTTCGCCGACGAGGGTGTCGAGAAGTTTGTGGGAGGTTTCCAATTCCAGCACGACGGGAAGGCGGCTGCTGCGATGGACGGTGACGATGAAGCCGGCGGAGTGGGTGGCGGCGGCGCGGACGGATAGCCAGTGGCGGGTGGAGAGTTGCTCGGCACCGTCGAGGAGGATGAAGCCGGGCGCTTTGACTTCACGGAGTTTGTCGGGGAGGCGTTCTTTATCCCTCATACTGCTCTCGGCGGGGAGGCGGAATAGGACGGGCTGAAAACCACGCGCTTCAATGTGCGGGATGAGTTGCTGGAGAAGCGTGGTTTTGCCGGTTCCGCTGCCGCCGACGATGCTGGCGCACCATAGTTGGGCTTCGAGGCGCTGAATGAGGGTTTCCCAATTTACTCCGGTTGGAAAATGGAAAGGGAGGGCTTCAAGTTTGGGAGCGGCGAAAGGGTTGTTGTTGTCGGGCACAGTGCGAGGGTGTCGTGTGGCGTGGCGGTGTGGGAGGAGAAAGTGATGACTGGCGGGGGAAAATATTTTTTGCTACTCGGCACCGATGGGTTTGGGTTTTGTTTTAGCGTCGGGAGCGGGGGTGGCGATGACGGCGACTGGCGGAAATGTTTTTTTTGGCGTTGGGTTTTTCGGAGCAGGCTTTTCGAGGAGGGCGTCCGGGGGATCTTTGGTGGGCACGGGGTCGTGAAGCAGAGGCGCTTCTTCAGGAAGGTCGGGGATTTTGCGTTTGGTGACGATGGTGGGTTTTGGCGGAGCGGGTGTGGGTTTGGCTTCGGCGGATGGCGCTGCTTTTTGCGGTTCGGTGGTTGCTTTGGCAGGCGGGGGATCGAGGTTCAGTTTTGGCGGCGGGGCTGCGATGGGCACGCTGGGCTCTTCGATAGCGTGGGGCTTGTTGTCCCGTTTCTCGATGAGGGTGAGTTGCAGTGCGATGATGACTTGGAGCTTGGGGTCTTTAAATTCCGGGGCGTCGCGCAGGGTGTGAAAACGCTTACTGGCATCCTCCCAGCGAGAGAGGCGGCGCTCGATTTCGCCGGCGAGGAGCGCGGTGTTGATGTAGTGGCGATCACCCGGCTTCATCGCGGCAAATGCGGCGTTGATTTTATCGAGCGCACGGGTGAGGTGGCGTTGCGAGACAGCGTCTTTCTCCTCCACCTGCCACGAAGCGCGCAGGTAACTCTGACCGATGAAAAGTGGCGGGGCTTTTAGGAATTCCTGAATTTGCGCGAGCGAGAAATAGGTCGGGTTTTTGGCCGCGATCATCTGGTAGTCAGGGCTGAGGATAAAGGGTTTGATTTTCTCTGCGAGCTGCTCGGGAAATTCGTCAAGAAACATGACGAAGCGGCACTTCGGGCACTGCGGAAGTGTGCGTGGCTCGACGACGTCACCGAGTTCCCGTCGGTCTAGACGCATCCCGCGAGGATTTGAGGAGGTTTCGATGCGTTGTTTCCAATGGTGACCGTCAATCGGGCAGGTGAAATCCTGTTCGAGAGAATTCACGGCGCGGGCGTTGATGGTGAGTGTGAGGATGAAGACGAGCAGCAACTTCATGGCGAGACTTTGGCTCAGGATGGGCGCGAGGTAAAGAATGACGATGACAGATGTTGGGCGTGGGT
>CAMBOD010000293.1 GCA_945868985.1 Prosthecobacter debontii
CACCGCGACCACGCGCTCTTCACCGCAACTCACGTAGGTGCGGTTGCCATCAAACGCCACGTCTATTGGCGTCCTAACATCTGCAGATTCGATTTTTTGTCCGTCGGGACTGATGCGAAAAACCCTCCCCCCATCGTGGTCGGCAATCCATATGTTCCCTTTCGGATCCACTTTGCAGTTGCGCAGACTGAGCGAGCCATTGATTGCGAGCCTGCCACCCTCTTTCAGACCCACCATCGTATCCCCTGTGATTTCACCACCCTTTTCTTCGAGCACGAAACGCTGAAGTTCACTGAGTTGGCGATCCGTAGCATAGAGCACGAGATCCTTGCCCTCGCGTGTGACTGCAATGCCTTCACCAATCGAAATCGCGATCTTGTGCTGGAGTCGCTGGATCTCGCTGTCATAAATGAGAATTTCCCCTCCATTGGCAATGTATACGCGCCCTTTGTCGTCGCACGCGATGGCCTTAGCAAGCGGCCCTCGCAAAACGCGCGACGTCGCACGCGTGTAGTCGTCGGTGATTCCGATTGCCACCTTGCGCACCTCCCCTGCTCCGTTGGCACCGTGAGTATAGCCGAGATAGAGATATTTACCGTCGGCGGAAAGCGCGATACCGCAATTGCGACGAGGCCAGATTTTTTGAGACTGACCGAAGCACGACTGACTATTGTCCACGAGATATTGGACGGTCCATTTGAACGTATCTCCAGCTTGCAGGGATGAGGTGCAAAAAAGCGCAGCGCTGAACGTGAGCGCCAGATGTTTTAAAAATCGGCGGTGCGACAGGTTATTCGTTTGCACGGGCATTTTTCGTTTAAGGAAAAGGGGTTTGGAACACGGGAGGGTGCGGATGGAGCAGATTCTTGTCAACGCCCAAACTATGTCATTCAGGAAAAATCTCACCTCCCCAGACAACGACGCCAGAAAGGGATGTGAAGCGCCGGAACGCGGGTAAAAGCAGCGTCGGGAGCACGCACACCAGCACGCGATGTGAGTAATCGCGCCAGCGTGATCGCACTATTGGTGATGGAGAATTTCTCCTTAGCCCGCTCCAGTCCCTTTGCGCCGAATTGCATGGCAAGGGCGGCGTTCGCAAGATAAGATGCGAGCGCGTCGGCGAGGGACGCGGGATCGTGTTCGGCCACGAGACTGCCCGTCTCTCCATCGTCCACCATCTCCGGAATGCCGGCTACTTTTGTCGAGACCACAGGCAGACTCGCCACCATCGCCTCCATGATCACCGTCGGCAGATTATCGCTGCCGCCATCGCCCTCACGCTGTGCCGCAAGTGCGAAAACACGCGCCTTTGCCAGCAGCGCGCGAACGTAAGATTGCTGCTGTGGTCCGTGCATTACCACACAATCCCCGAGCCCCAACTCCTCAATCATTCCTCGCAAAGTCGCATCCAGCAGTCCGCCGCCCACGATGTCGCACCCAAACTCCACTCCGCGCCCGCGCAACAGCGCACACGCGCGCAGCAAATCGGGAAAACCCTTCTTCTCCACCAGTCGTCCCACGCTTACGATGCGCGGCGGCTTGGATTCCTCGCCACGCGCCGCCGGGGCAATCTCGATCCCGTTAAAAACGCGAAAAACGCGGCCACTGGCTGTGGGGTGCGTGCGCTCCATCCACTCGCGCGCGTAGTCCGTCTCCGTCGCGATGAAAGTCGCGTCCTCCGCCAGCATAGCATTCGTAATCGCGGCTCCGCTCTCGCAGAAAATATCGTTCGCGTGCCCAGTGTAGCTGTAGCGGATTCCGTGGATTCGCCGCAACCACCACGCCGCGCGCGCAGCGATGCCGCCGAAATGCGCGTGAACATGACGGATACCACGCGCCTTCAAAATGGGGCCGAGTTCCATCGCATCCTCGAAGCGCAGGCGATCCCGGTGCCGCAACGCGGAAGGCGTGCGCATCCGCACCCCGAACGACACTTTCACACGCGGCCTCGTCTCCTCGTCGGAAAGATAATGCACCTCGAAAGGCAGCGCCAAATCCGGCGCATCATGCGGCCTGCGGATCGAAATGACGAAAGGCTCCATCCCCAGCGCATGCATCGCGATCACCTCGCGGTAGCAGAACGTCTGCACCGCCGACGGGAACCGCTCGAAGAGATAGGCGAAGCTCATGTTCCGGGGATCAGAAACGCTCCGCCGATCATCTCGTCGCTTTCGGTGAGAAGGTCGGGGAAGCTCATGCCGGGCAGCACGCATACGGAAAAAATCTCCTGCACACTGCCGCTGAATCGCACGAACGCGACCGTCTGCATCGTGCGCAGATCGAGCACCCACACGCCACAGTTGCGCTCGGGCGCGTCTGCGATGGGGATGCCGCTGAAGACCGCCGTCTCGCGCACTTGTGAGAGGCCGACAAATGCGAACGGGCCGGCGAAATCCAGGCCCCGGGTGAAGCCGGGGAATTCTGCGACAGGCTGCACTTTCCCCGTGGCGACATCCACGATGCTCAGTCTGCCGAGACCGCTTTCCAAGACCCACAGTTTGCCATCGTAAATGCGCGGGCTGTGCGGCATGGCGAGGCCGCTCGCGACGACTTCGCCGGTCGCCACGTCCATGATGATACCGCCGTCCTTCTTAAGATCGCGCCAGCCTTCCGGCGTATCAGTCGCTGCGTGCATGGTGACGAAAGCGGGCACTCCGTTGTTCATCGCGAGGCCATTGAGGTGGCAGCGATCCTCTGCGGCGAGCGCTGTGATGAAAGGAGGCTTCCAGCGCGGGATGAAGCTGTGCACTCCGTCGAAAGTGCAGAGACACGAGAAGCGCGTGTTGACCGCCCACAGCTCGTGGCCACTCCACGCGACTTCGTGGATGCGAATATCGCCGGTCGTGTGCGTGCCGCCGGGCAGAAAAACGCAGTCGTGCGGCGCGGCGTTGCGCAGAGCCTCGCCGGGGAAACCACGGAATTTCCACACATCATTGCGCGTGCCGAGAGCGAGCCAGCCTTCGCTGTATGCGAGCCCCATCGGGCTGGCAAAGTCGCGGAAGTGCGTGTTCACAACGCCGTCTTTTTCGCGAAGGAGGATGAGCTTCCCAGCCTGATACGTGGAGACGGCCACGCTGCAACCAAGCTCCGCGAGGATTTGCGCAAACGTATTCGTGTGTTCGCTCGAAAAATCGGGCGCGTCCTGCTCGTCGGGAGTTTCAGCAGCAGGCGGAGCGACGGGCTCCGCGGGCGGCGGCACTGCGGGTTGCTGTGGACTGCTTTGTAATGCAGCGATGCGCCCCGCGACGCTCTCCGCCAGCGGGAGGAAAGGCGACATCTCTGCTTCGTTGCGCCGCCATTTATCCGGCGAAGGCGGCGTGAGCGTATGTCGCGAAGGCGGCAGCTCGGTGACTTGTTCCGTCCAGCGCAATCCGGCGAATTTGCACAGACGTGCGGCGGTCGCATTGGGATCGGCGAGCACCTCGTCGTAGGTGACGAGCGTCCATCGTTCTTGCGGGAGCGCGGCGAGGTCGTCGAGCGCGCGCTCGTTGATGGCGCGGAGCTGGCGGGCGGCGACTTCAGCGAGCGGCAAATCCATGAATTCGCGCCAGCCGGGAACGAGCGCGAGCGACCACTTCTCGCCGCGCTCCCATCCGGGAAGTTCGTTGTAAGTCACGAAGAGTTGCGAGCGCCACGCGTCGAGGATGCTCGACACATTTTCGCGTGCATCGCGCGTGAGGAAAATGAAGCGCGCATTCGGGAATGCGGCGGCGAGAAATGGGATGCGGAGTGCGTTCTTCGGCGTCTTTTCGAGCAGGCGCGCGGTCGCGGGGGCGGCGTTCCCGTCGCGGTCGCGGAGGCGCGTGGTAAAGTTGGTGCGCAATGCGGCGACGACATCGGGCGTGGCGTCGGCGGCGGTGAGGCGATTCGAGTGCCAGTCGCGATTCGCCGGATGGAGCGCGGGGATGCTCTCGAAAACTTCGTGCGACTCGCCTCCGACCGTCGCCGCATCGGGCGAGCGGGCGAGCAACTCAAAAAGCATCGTCGAGCCCGAACGCGGTGCGGCGATGATGAACACCGGTGGCTGTGCTGTCACGACAGGTGCGACCGCCC
>CAMBOD010000294.1 GCA_945868985.1 Prosthecobacter debontii
ACGCTCGCGCTGCGGACATCGCCGACGGCGAGGTAGGTGTGCAGCGCTTCCTCGAACGCGAACGGCGCATCGCTGCGGTTCTCGACTTCGAGCGCCATGTGAAGTTTTGCGCCGATGGTGATGCGGTGTCGGATGGTGAATTCGTGTGGCCACTGCGAGAGTGTGGCGGAGTTGGATGAAAGTCGAAGGACGAGGTGAATGTCGCTGTTATCGCAGCGCACGAGCGATTCGAGTTCCCATTCCATCGTGCGCGCGAAGCCATGAGCGGGAGACTCGGGATGCCCGGCGCGTGCACCGAACCACGGGAAGATAATCGGCACGCCACCGCGAATGGCTTTGCCCGGAGCGAGGTGTGTTTTTTCGCTGAGAAAGAGCACCGGCGCTGCGTCTGCGGGTTGGTAACGAGCGATGTGCGCGCCTTGCAAATACACCTCTGCGGTGGCTAGGGGTGTGGCGATTGAGATGCGGACGAGTCCGTCGGGTGTGTCGTGAAAAGTGACGCCGGTGGTTTCAAAATGACGGAGGTCTGCTGCGTGTGTAGGCATTGCGCGAAGCTAGCGGCGATGCATCGCGGGCCAAGTTTGATTTGTGCGTGAGTCGTCCGCGCGAGTATTGGAGTTGCGATGCCCGATATCCCGCTGACAGAAAAACTCCTCGCCGACGCCGGCGGCTGGGCTGCGCTAAAAGAAGCGCGCGGGATGCTGGCGGCGGGTCGCGTGATCGAGGCGGGTTATGCGCCGCCGAATTTATCGGGGCGTGTTCGTGGTGCGGAGACGGAATATCGCGCTGGGTTGCGGATTGGCTCGCGCACGGACATCGAGAATACGTGCACGTGCGTGGAGTCGCGCCGGTGGGGGCGCGTATGTGCGCACTCGCTTGCAGTGGGGCTTGCGGTGCTGAAGCCGCCAACTGCGCGACCCGAGGAGCCAAAAGCGACGAGTGTCGCTCAAGTCACTTCGCCCTTTTCTACAAGCGAAGGAGAATCGTGTGCGCTCCATGTGATTTTGCCGCCGAATTTTCGCGCAGCGTGGGAGAAGGGTGCTGTGATGGTTGTGGTCGAGGCTGCACTCGGCGCAGCCCGCAAGCCGCTTGGCGCTTTGGATGCATCGCGAAAATATCTCTGCGATGAGGCTGACTTGCGGTTCGTGGAAAAGTTCATCGCAACCACTGCCGGAAAGCTCGCAGCGATGGCGACGTTAAAGCGCGAGGAGTTCGCTGCGCTGCTTGCAACGCTCGCGGAGCATCCGCGCGTGTCTTTTGGAAAAGCGCAATCGGTGTGCGTGAAAGGGCAGGGGATAGCACTCACTCTCCACGTCGAGCGTCTAGCTGATGGCTCGCTGCGGGTGCAGTCAAAAACCGGGTCTGGCTTGTTGCTTTCCGCTACGGCGGCGTGGTCGCTGAAGGGAAATACTTTCACGACCGTCGCACCGGGATTGTCGGCGCCGTATTTGCGACTACTCGAAGGCCCGATGACGATTCCTGCCGATGCTGCGGATTCTTTCGCGCAACGCGAACTGCCGATGCTGGCGAGGTTTTTCACCATCGAAGGCGACGTTTCTGTAAACGATGAACCGGTAGAAATACCCGAAGTGAAATTCGCTGCGACTTTCGAGGGTTCGCTGAATTTTCTCACCGCACGCATCGAAGCTCTCTACGGCGAACGACGCGTGACGCTCGACGCGACCGGTGCTGCGCTTGCTCGATTTGCACGTAATCGTGTGGCGGAAAACGCTGCTTTGGATCGTTTGCGTGCATTTGGCTTCGCGGGGCCGGATGGAAAAGGGGAACTCACACTCAAAGGTGAGGCGGGCATTCTTGCGTTCTTTGCGACAGGGCTGCCGCGATTGGAGCGCGAGTGGCGCGTGACAGTCGGCGAGCGGTTCGACCACGTGACCCGCGATGTGGAGCGCATCACACCGCGTGTGGAGATTCGCAGTTCCGGCGAGCAATGGTTCGATTTGTCCTATGAGCTGGCGAGTTCCAGCGGCGAGCGATTCTCCGGTGCGGACATCGCGCAACTGTTGCAAGCCGGACAAAGCCACATGCGCAAAGGTGGCAAAGTGGCGGTATTCGATTCGACGTTGCTCGATGAATTTCAGCAACTGCTGAGAGACAGCGACCCGAAGCAGATGCAGCCCGGTGTTTATCGAATGGATCGTCGGCAGGCAGGCGCGCTCGATTCTTTCGTGAACGAAAACGCCGTGGCGGTGAGCGGGCAGGGGCAATGGCGCGAATGGGCCTCGGCAGTTCGTCAACTGGATCGCATCACGGCGATTCCGCTCGGCGATTTAGACGCCGTGATGCGGCCTTACCAAAAGCAGGGCGTCTATTGGTTGAATTTCCTCGCGCAAAACGGCTTCGGCGGAATTCTCGCCGATGAAATGGGCCTCGGAAAAACGCTGCAAGCGCTCGCGTTTCTCCGCACGCTCGCGGGGAAAGGACCCAGCCTCATCGTTTGTCCGTCGTCGCTCATGTTCAACTGGCGCGCAGAGGCTGCGAAATGGACGCCGGAACTGCGAGTCTTGTCGCTAGAAGGCACGGAGCGCGCGGTAGATTTCCATAAAATTGAGAAAAGCGATCTGGTAATTACAAGCTATCCGCTACTCAGGCGCGATGCGGACATTTATCGAGGGGTGGAATTTGCCGCCGTGATGCTCGATGAGGCCCAGCATATTAAGAATCCCGACAGTCAGAACGCTCAAAGCGCAGCATCCTTGAAAGCGCGGCATCGTTTCGTCCTCACGGGCACGCCTGTAGAGAACTCCGTGCGCGACATCTGGTCGCTCATGCACTTTTTAATGCCCGGATACCTCGGCAGTAGGAATGACTTCCGAGACCGGTTCGAGCGGGCCATCCAGAACGACTCATCCGGCCCGGAGTCGGCGCGACTTAGGCGCAGAATACAGCCATTTCTCCTGCGGAGAACGAAAAAGGCAGTCGCTACGGAATTACCAGAGAAACTAGAGCAAGTTGCTTATTGTTGGCTTACTAAGATACAGAGAGAGCTTTACGATAAGCTCGCGCTATCCACACGAAAGCAGATCTCTGAGTTATCCGGCGAAAAGGACCGCGCAAAGAGTCGGATGCTCATGCTCACGGCGCTTTTAAGGCTCCGCCAGACGGCCTGTGACGCCCGGTTATTGGCCCCGGATTGCGAAGAGGCATCCGGCAAGCTGGATCTCCTTATGGAATTGCTCGCTGAGGCTATGGATGGCGGACATAGGGTGCTGCTGTTCAGTCAGTTCGTTTCTATGATGAAGCTTATTCGCGAGCGGTTTGAAGCTGAAGGCATCGGCTATTGTTATCTAGACGGCCAGACTCGCGACCGCGCCGGTGAAGTCGGGCGCTTTCAGGGTGGAAGTGCGCCAATTTTCCTCATCAGCCTAAAGGCAGGCGGCACAGGACTGAACCTGACCGCAGCCGATACCGTGATCCATTTCGATCCATGGTGGAATCCAGCTGTGGAATCCCAGGCGACAGACCGCGCGCATCGAATCGGTCAAAAGAAGGTCGTGACGAGCTACAAACTCATCGCACGAGGCACAGTGGAGGAGAAAATCTTGGCGCTTCAGGCGAAAAAGCGCGCCGTAATCGAGTCCGCAATCGAAAGCGAGCAGCCAATAATGGACGGACTCGCCATGGAAGATATCGCCGAGCTGCTTTCCTGACAAAACATCCGCGCCGGACAAGGAGTTGAATCGTTGTGAGTAAACTCGCATGGTCTAGTCGCAGGACAAAGAGCGCGGCGACTTTCCCACAAGTTATTCACGGATATGCAAGAGGCCGCATATCAGAAGTATAAACACAACATCGCACAATATATGTCATATAAAACCGGGAGGTGTCGGTGTCGTTTGATTATAGAATCTATATGACATCGTCCTCGTATTGAATCCCCGCCTACATACGACTGGATTTTGACCACTGCTCTCCAATGCAAAAGAAGAATGCCAAGATGTAATGCTGAAGTGCGAAGTTCTATCAGCGCTTCATTTACACGTGTCGGTGTAAATTTTTTCTGTAAA
>CAMBOD010000295.1 GCA_945868985.1 Prosthecobacter debontii
AAGAACTGCGGCGGTGCGTGTGAAAAGTCGTCGCATGGCAGACGCCTTACTTCGCAGGGATCTCGTTCAGCGTATAATAACCAACGGGATGGAGCACCGGTTTGCCGGATGCGGATTTTACTCCATCGAAATGCAGTTCGTGGATGTGCCCTTTCGTGAGCACATCGAACGTGAGCCGCACCGATTTGTTGTCGGGCGCGACGACTGCGCTCGTGATCTTCGGAATCACATCCGCAATCTCAGGCCCGCCGTAGTCGGCATGGTATTGGTAGGTAAATTCGCGCGCCTTGTAGCTCGCGACATCGCCGGCGGTGGCCGGGTCCACAGGCTCGGTGAAAGTCAGCTCGAAGCCGTCGGACTTGGCGCGCATTTCGTGGACTTCAAACGGAACCTTGCCCGTCCAGTCCACGCGCTCGAAGTGAAACGGCTTGCCACCTTTCGCGCCCCAGCCGCGATCCGAGCCGCCCGCAAAAAGCTGGCCGTCGTCCGTCATGCGTCCGCCGATGGGGCCGGACTTGAAGCCCTTCAAAAACGGAAACACGACGCCCTGTTTGACGCCGTTCACTTCCTCCAAAAAGACACGCGAGATGTTCGAGTGACTTTGGTCTGCAACGAAGAGCTGTTTTTGAAAAGGCCCGAACTTTCCCTTGCTCAAATCGCAGACGATGAAGGACGACGAATTCCCGATTTTCCCATGCACCATATACACGGCTGGCGGGACGAGTTCCTTGATGCGCTCGCGTTCGGTGACCATGCGGCTTTTGTTTTTCGGATCGGGCGGGCGCACGCCCATGTTGGGTGCTTTTTCATACCATCTATTTCCACCGGGGTGGCCCTGAAACGACCCCGGCTTCAAATGCTGGAGTGTGCTCGACCCATGCCACGGCCCTTGGTTGTCCGTGTAATAAACTTCGCCGTCCGCATCGAAGCCCAACCCTGCGGGCGAGCGGATGCCGCTGCACGTCGGCTCCATCGTGCCGTCGGGCTTGATGCGCAGCGCCCAGCCCCGGAAATCCGTGTTGCTGTTGAACGATCCCGAAAGGCACAGCACGACCCAGATATCGCCGTTTTTGTCATGGCGCGAGCCGAAGGCATACTCGTGGTAGTCCCCGCAAATGCCCCATTTGTCCGACATCGTCGCAAACGTATCCGCGCGTCCGTCGCCATCGTCGTCCGTGAGTTTCGTCACCTCGTAGCGATTCGTCTGGTAGAGCGCGCCGTTCTTCCACGCGAGGCCGAGCACCTCGTGCTGGCCGGAGGCGAAAAGCTGATACTTCACCTTCGACGGATCGCCATTGGCGTCGGACACCGTCCAGATTTCACCGCGCCGAGTGCCGAGCGCAAGCTTGCCACCGGGGAGAAGCTCGATGGAGCCGACCTCCATCGCCGTTTCCTTCGGCGTCTCGAATGTGGTGATTTTATAAAAATCCGATTCCTGATCCGCCGCGCCCGCGAGCGCGGTAGTGATGAGAAGAGCTGTGAGGATGCTGAGAGTTTTCATTGGGAAAAAAGTGCAGGTGGTTGCTTAGTGCTTCACGGTGTCGGTCGGCCACGCGTAGGTGATTTTCATTTCAGCACGCGCCGGGACGAGGAGATTCCTGCCCCCGACCTGCGCGCCCTCGGCGGCGATGCGGAATGCATTTTGAAAATCGCGTTTGTTCAGCGAAAGGCGGCCATTGTTCACGAGAAAGCCACCGCCCTCCGGCGTGATGGACGCGCCGAACCCGACGCGCAGGTAGGCGTTCGCGGGGATCGGCCCGGTCAGTTTCAGCGTGCGAATCAGCTTCGCCTCGCCCTTCGCCGTGTCGCCTATCACATCATAACGGTCGCTCACTTTCACGCCGTTCCACTCATAGAGGAAAGTCGGGTAGCGTTTCGCATCCAACTTGTAGCCCTTCCACGTGTAGCCATCGGCCCACTGTATATTTGACCTCGGCCAATCTGCATCCACGGAGGAAAGCACCGCGAAGGGCTGCGAAAGACCGCTCACCGGCTGGAAGACATCGTAGCCCAACGGCCCCTGCTCGCCAGCGCCGCGATCCGTCCAATGCTTCGCCGTGTCAATGAACCCGCCGCGCCAGACCATCACGAGATTCATTTGCTCCGCGCTCCATGCGAGATTCACACCGCCGGGATAGCCCACTCCGATTCCGCGATTGCCCGCAGCGGAGATGAAGTTCCGATAAATCACAGCCTCCTGCCCGACGATCAGTGGCATCTTCGCCCCTCCATCCGTCTTCGTTTTTTTCAACTCACCACCCCACGTCGGCGGCACCCACTTCGAAAGCGGAGTCGCGGCGAAATCTCCGCCGCGCCAAGCCGCGAAAATCTGCGCCTCGCCCGTTCCCTGGAAATACTCCAATCGGAAATCATGCTCGCCCGCCTTTAAGATCACTTTCCCGTCCTTGATCTCCGACGACGAATGCACGCCGTCGAGTTCCACCACCTTCTTGCCATCCACCAAAAGCCGCGCGCCATCATCCGCACCGAGTGAAAACACATACTCGGCATCACGCGGCGCATTCAGCTTGCCCGTGTAAACGACGCCGAACTGATTTTTATAATCGTCAAATTTCAGCTGCACCAAGTTGTCCGCGATGTCGCCCTCGCGATGCGGAGTCAGCGTCGCAAAATCCGGCAGCTTGCTCCACTCGCCGAGATACAGCGCAAATTTCAACCCCGTCAGATTCGGCCCCAGCACGCCGACTTTCATCTTCCCCTGCATACTCTGCGTGTGCCCCGGAAACGTGCAGGCAAACGGATACAGCCCCGGTTTCATGGGTGCCTTGAAAACCACCTCGTCCTTCGTTTTCGGCCCCGCCATTTTCGTATGCGCCAGCATCGCCGGGGTGTCCGGAAGCCAGTCGCGCTTCATCGCCTCCTCCGCCTTCTCCATGTTCTTGCTAGCCACCGCGAGCACATCCGTCCCCGCGTCGAAAATGACCACGTTATGCGGCAAATCGTCACCGTTTTCCAAAATCAACTTCACCTCCGCGCCGGGGAGCACCGTAAATTCCTCCACATCGTATTTCATGAGCAACGGGATGGTGCGAATATTGATCGTCTGCGCCTGCGCGGCAGAAACCGCCAGCAGTGCGGCGGCGAAAAGTGAGGATTTTTGGAGCATGGTAAAACGAGTGAAAATTATCGGGAGTGGTTAGGGTTTGGTTAAAGACCGGGACAGCCGGTGCGGATTAGAAAGTTTATGCGAGCAGCCGGAAATAGTTGGAGCATTTTGGGAAATCTATGCGAATGTGCACCGTGCATCCGCACTTCCGAATTTTCGCCTTGGTTTTAAGTCTGGCGGCATTCGCGCTGGCAGAGCCGCCGCCCGGCTACGAACTCAAGTGGAACGATGAGTTCGATGGAGAGAAACTCGATTTACAAAAATGGAACCACTGGCTTCCCGGCAAACGCCGCGACGCCGTGAACACCGCCGATGCTGTGAGCGTTGCCGATGGAAAACTCACCATCACCACCTACACCGAAGGCGGGCAGCACTACACGGGCATGGTTTCCACCGAGGGCAAATACGAGCGCGCTTTCGGATATTGGGAGGCCCGCATCCAGTGGGGCGACGCACCGGCCACATGGTCGGCATTTTGGATCATCTCAGCACCGATGATGCTGCCGCACATGGGCGAGCATATCGGCAACGTCGCGAAAGCGGGTAACGAAGTAGATTTTGTCGAGCATCGCAGCGTGGACGAGGAGGGAAAACCTATGGCCGGCAAGGCGAACTTCACCATGCATTGGGACGGCTACGCCGAGCACCGGAACGGCTCCGGTTTTCTCACGCCCGATCTCAAGCTCGATGAAGGCTTTCACATCTACGGCTGCGAATGGAGCGAGAACGGCTACCGCTTTTTCATAGACGGAAAGATGCTCTGGGAGACACCCGGCCCCGTCTCGAAGCGTCCGCAATTCACCATCCTCAGCACCGAGGTGGAGAACAAACTGTGGTCGTGGAGCATCCCGGAAGGCGGCTACGGAGACCGGGCTTCGAGC
>CAMBOD010000296.1 GCA_945868985.1 Prosthecobacter debontii
CCGTGGGAGCGCTTGTGCGGGGTGATTGAGCCGCATTATCCGCAGGGCAAACGCGGGCGGCCGCCGGTGGGCATTGAGCGGATGCTGCGCATTTACTTTTTGCAGCAGTGGTATGCGCTGGCGGACGAGGCGCTGGAGGATGCGCTCTACGACATTCAGGCGATGCGGACGTTTGCGGGGATTGATTTGGGGAGTGAGGCGGTGCCCGATGCCACGACGTTGCTGAAATTCCGGCACCTGCTGGAGGCGCACGATTTGACGCGACAGATTTTCGCCGAAGTGGGCGCGTTGCTGAGCGAGCGCAAGCTGTTGATGAAAGAGGGCACGATCGTGGATGCGACGATCATCGCCGCACCGTCCTCGACGAAGAACGCGCGCAAAGAGCGCGACCCCGAGATGCACCAGACCAAGAAGGGCAACCAGTGGTATTTCGGGATGAAAGCACACATCGGCGTGGATGCGCAATCGGGCTTGGTAAACGGCGGTCGGAAAGTGCGGCGGGCACGGCATGGTGCAAACGCGGGCCGGCTCCGTTTTCGCGCAGCTTGTGTTCGATTTGGTAAAGGTGGCCGATTTGGCGGAGCAGCCAGGCGAAGGTGCGCGCCCAAGGCTCGGTGGTCGGGACGATGCAGGTGTTTTTACAGACGAATGTTTTCCGCGAGGATTTGCCTCAGTATTGTCCGCATCGCGTGGCCGTGCTCGGCGAGGCGACAAACTACACACCAGCTCTGATTGAGCACGCGCACCGGCTGTTACGAGCGATGTGGCGCGACGGCTTTGCCTTCAAAAAGGTCGGCGTGATGCTGCTCGATTTGCACGAGACAACGCAGCTCTCGCTTTTCGAGCCGCGTGGCTGAAGTGGTGGTTGCCGGCAAAAGGGCGGACCTATCATGAACTCTGCATGCCACAGTCAGACAGCGTTCCGCATCTGGCCGTGGATGACAGCGTCGCGGCGGTGTGCGCCGGCTATCCCGAAGATGCCCCTCCGCTTTTCTTCGGTCACTACTGGCTGTCGCATGAGCCCGGGCCGGCGCTCCTCGCTCCGAATCTGGCGTGTCTGGATTACAGCGTGGCAAAGAACGGCCCACTCACTGCCTACCGCTGGGACGGCGAGCAGAAGCTGGATGCGGCGAAGTTTGTGCAGGTCAGCGCGAAGGAGGTGAAAAAGTGAGCACGCTCATCGAACAAAGCATGGCCTATTGGGAACTCGGTATGGCCGATGAAGCCCGCGAGCTAGCCGATGAGGCGCTCGCAAAGGAACGTGCCGAAAATGCAGAAGAAACACCCGGCCCCGCTGCGGAATGGGCCACCGTGCTCGCGTTTAACTGCGGCGAGTTCCAGAAAGTGGCCGATAGCGGGTTGCAATTTGCTCCCTCATCGCGCGGAACCTCAACCACGGCGCTTTCGCTGCACTATCTAGGGCGGCATGCCGAGGCCGTGGAAACGCTCACAAAGCGCGTCGAGCGGTATTCACGTCCGCACGACCATTATCAAATCGCCTGTTTTCTGGCGCAGGCCGGCAAGGCGGATGAAGCGGTGGCGCATCTCTACCAGTCGCTGCCTCAGAACCGCCATGACCGTGGAAAGACCTGGCTCGATGGCGACCTCAAGCGTCTGTGGCCGATGCTGGCAAAGGGGGCATACTCATTGGAGACGGCGCATCTGCTCGTTGAAAGTGAGTTCGACTTTCTGCGCGAATGGCAGCCGGCGCCCCACCAGCAATTTCCAATCGACCCGCCAAACTTCAGGGACATGAGACCGGACTTGCGCCCGCTTTTCAGCGCGGTGCCGCTGGATGGCTAGCATCCACTTCTGCCCGTTGCTGCGCTGACTGCACCGGCGCTGGTGGAGCGTTTCGAGCAATGGGCTTGTGATGAAATCGCTGCAAACCAGCGCGCCTTTGACATGGGGCGAGAGATTGCCCTGCGCCGCGTGCTCGATGCGCAGCCCGCCTATGCCGCGGCAGCATGGGAGCGCCATGACCTGTGCGCGCTGCGCTACCACATTTACTGGTCTGTGCGGAATGACCCCGCCCGCCTGCATGCCTTCGAGCATATCGCCGGGATAGAGCCGCTGCTCGATGAAGTGCGGCAGATGCTGGCGAGCGACCCGGAATTTTTCGCGAAGCTGGAACGCGCAGCGATTGTTGCCGCTGACGACGTGGACGAGGCACTCGAAATCCTCGAAAGCCTGCCGCGTGAATGGAGCGGGCATCCTCTCATTCTTTTTCGCCGCGGGTCCGCGCTGGCGTCCGGTTGGAAATTTCGTGAAGCGCTCCCGCCGCTGCTTCGAGCGTGCAGCATGTGGCCCGATGACCCGGCTCCGTTTGTCAGTGCAGCCTGGGCAGCCATCAAAGAGGAAACCAAGCAAGGGACGAGCGAAGTGCTCAGAGCGGTCCGCGCCGCTGCCCCGCGCACCGCACGCGACTATCGCATGTGGACCGGTATGGAGGGCTGGCTGAGCTACGCCGGCGAGGATTCCCCGATGGAAGCCTTCGAAGCCAAAACCCGTCCGTTCCGCGGCCAGCCCGATCTCGGCGGCCATCTTTCACCGGAAATCAAACACCAGCCAAAATGAAGAACGTCAAATTTCTGCGCCACGCACAAGCTATCAGCGTCTCCACCAACGATTCCACCGTGCATAGTATCGCATCGCCTGAAACGTGATTCGGGAATGAACGCCCGTTGCATTGAAGCGGGCGACATCCCACTGGATGAATGAAATAATGAAGCCCAGAGCGGCATTTGCAGCCTGCGCCAGCGACGAGCCATACCACCAGACTGAGGCATACTGAGTGACAACGATCAGCAGAAAGACGATCGAAACGATGGCGAGACCACCATTGAATCCGAAGCGCCGAAAAAGACGCCGTGCCCAAGGGTTCGTCTCTGCTGTTGGCGACACCCAGCGAATCGTGCTGACCACATCAGCAGCCTTGGTGGTGATCAACGCGGCGAAGCTGAACCAGTAGATAATCGCCAATGTCATCCCGATGTTCTGCTCAGTTTAGATACCAGCGATTCGATCAGTTCACGCTTCGCGAGCTTATCCAGCCATTCGCCGGGAATCCCGTCCACGCCGTAGCACGCCCCTGCAATCTGTCCGCAGACCGCGCCCGTGGTGTCTGCATCTTCACCAAGATTCACTGCGGTCAGGATCGCATCGCGGAAGGAGGACGTGCAGTGAAAACTCCAGAGCGCGGCCTCCAGCGTGTGAATCACATATCCCGATGCACGGATTTCTTCCTCCGCCTTTTCACGATAGGCGCCGTCAAGAATTGCCCGCACTTTGGGTGAAGCAACCGGTTCGGATTTCAATCGTTCAAGCGCCTCCTCCTTTGCCATTCCGCTAAGCAGATGATGCAGGAGCGCTCCGAGCGCATGACACGAGTCCAGACACTCCTGTGCTCCGTGTGTGGTTCGGGAAGATTCGCGGGATAAGCGGATGGCCTCTTGGAGATCGCCGTTTGCAAAAATTGGCACAGGAGCAAGCCGCATGATGGAACCATTGCCGGCCGTATCGGGCGCGGTGGAGCCACAGAAGGGCTCCCGGCTTTTCTCGAAGCGCCTCAATGCACCGCTGATCGTGATGCCGATATCGAAGCAACGTCCATTGGAGGACAGGTGTCCCTCATTTATCCAGCGGCAGAAGCGAATCATTTGATCGTGCGCGTCGAAGTCGCCGCACTCGACCAGACTTTCCGCGAGGCACAGCGCCATGGATGTGTCATCAGTCCACTCGCCCGGTTTCAAATGAAAAGGACCACCTCCCACCATATCATGAATGGGTGCAAAACTGCCCTTGGTGCGAAACTCAAGTGTGGTGCCCACAGCATCTCCAACAGCGAGCCCAAGCAGGCAACCCCGTGCGCGAAATGAACGATGATTTTCAGGAGCTTGGTTCATTTGCGAATTTGCGGGTGCAGGAGTGTAATTGGGTGCCAACAAAAGCCCGTTTACAGATAGTCCGATGACTGGGGTAAAGGCAGTTGTTAAAT
>CAMBOD010000297.1 GCA_945868985.1 Prosthecobacter debontii
AGAGCGGCAAGCATGATGGAGCGGTGTGAGATGCTTTTGTCGCCCGGCACTTTGATTTCTGCATGAATTGTTGGTGCTCGGCGGATTTTCCAGTCTGTCATTTCGGGAAAGTGATTTGGTCGCGTGTGTGTTTAGCCTCGGCGAGCAAGTCGTGAAGAGCCTGCGGGTCGCTTTGGGGCGCGAGGGTTTGGCGGAATTCGGCGAGCTTGGCAATCATGGCATCAAGCGCGGCGGCAACTGCGGTCGAATTTTCGCGAAGAATTTCAACCCACAGAGGCGGCGGCCCACTTGCAACGCGGGTGGTGTCGCGAAAGCCGGGACCAACGACATTGAAAGCGTGCGGGTTCTTCGCAAGCACCGTGCGAACAAGCGTGCCGGCGACAAGGTGCGGCAGGTGGCTGATGAGCGCGACACATTCATCGTGCTCAGCCGCCGCGAGCTGCGCGACTCGACATCCCAGACTTTGCCAAAATGCGGAAACTTTCTCCACAGCCTCACTAGAGTCTCCGGGAGTGACGATGCAGGTTGTGCCTTCAAAAAGATTCACGCGAGCCGCTTTCAGTCCGGTGAATTCACTGCCCGCCATCGGATGACTGCCGACAAACTGCGCACGTCCGGCGAAAATTGCGCTCAACTCAGCAACCACGGTCGCTTTCACGCTGCCGACATCGGTGACGATGGTATCCGCGCGAAGTTCGCCGACGATTTCTCGCGCCAACGAAGGCATCGCTCCAACCGGCACGCAAAAAATCACGATGTCCGCACTTCGCACAATTTCGCGGACATCGGTGGACGCCACCTCCGCGCAACCACGCGCACGGATTTCCTCCACCGCTTCCTCTCGGCGCGCCCACAGTGCAACGTGTGAGCCGCCGATGGCGCGCAATTTCAAAGCGATGGAGCCGCCGAGAAGCCCGGAGCCGAGAATGGCGATGCGTTTCATGTGGAGAAAAAAGACCCCGGCTTGCGGTGCAACCGACAAGCCGGGGACGAAAGAAACATGGCGAATCCGGGCCTACGGAGGAACGAGGAAGGTGCGGTGCGTGTATGGGCACTCAGCTTCGGTGCCGGGGGGCAGACCGCGCACATCAATGAGACGCCCTTGATTGTCGTAGGGGCTCTTCACGTATCCCGTTTTGCCTTCGACTTTGATGGCGTATTCTGGATTCCGCTGACTGGCAGGCTCAGGAATTTTGTTTTTCGGAATTGGATCGGGATCGGGAGTTTTCTCCTTCGGCTCGACGCTGTCCGGATCAATCGTCGGAGTTGTAGGAGATTGAGGTTTTACCTCGGTAGGGTTGTCGCCGCTCGGCGCGGGTTTTTGTCGTGGTTTTGGTTTCGGGTCGCAGGCAGACAGCGCGACTGCTGCAACGAGGACGGAGCCCAAGATTGTGATTTGCTTCATAAATCGGCGTGACAGATATGCCATTCATTGGAAAACGGCAATGCTAACTTTCCAGCATTTGAAAAGAGGCTAAAGCAGTTCGCCATAGTGCTCGCGCGCGACCGCATCGCAGGCTGACTGAATGGCCGCCCCCGAGTCACAAGCGAGCGCCTCAGCGGCAAGTCGCTGACAAATGCCAGTGTCGAGCGAACGCACGGCGCGTTTCACTCGTGGCAGAACGGATGCGCCGCAACTCAGTTCATCCACGCCAAGGCCGAGAAGGAGCGGTGTGAGCGTGATGTCGCCGCCAGTTTCGCCGCATACACCCACCCAGATTCCAGCGGCATGTGCGGCATCCACAGTCTGTTTAATAAGCCGGATCACAGCGGGATGTGTGGGCTCATAAAGATGAGCGATGTGCTCGTTCGTCCGGTCCGTAGCGACGGTGTATTGCACGAGGTCGTTTGTCCCGAGGCTGAAAAAATCCGCCTCCTTCGCGAGCACATCCGCAATGATCGCGGCGCTCGGCACTTCGATCATAATGCCCACTTCCATCTCCGCGTCGAATGCGTGTCTCTCTGCTCGCAACTCGGCACGACACTCCTCCAGCATCGCCTTGGCCTGCCGGATTTCACCAATCCCTGAAATCATCGGAAAGAGAATCTTCACATTGCCACACGCACTCGCACGGAGGATTGCGCGGAGCTGCGGCTTGAAAATATCGGGCCGTTCCAAGCAAACGCGGATCGCCCGCCAGCCGAGAAATGGATTCACCTCCGGCGATGCGTGAAGCTGCTCGTGCAATTTATCG
Source organism: Prosthecobacter debontii (assembly GCA_945868985.1). GTDB lineage: Bacteria > Verrucomicrobiota > Verrucomicrobiia > Chthoniobacterales > Chthoniobacteraceae > SXWH01. The sequence goes on from CAMBOD010000297.1 coordinate 2,196, forward strand.
CCGCCCAGATCGAGCGTGCGGAAAATGACAGGATGAGGCCACAGCGCCTCCGTGACTTTGCGATACGCAACGAACTGCTCCTCTTCGCCCGGCATGTCGTCGCGATTGAGATAAAGGAACTCCGTGCGGAAAAGCCCCACACCCTCTGCACCGCTCGCGCGCACTTGATCCGTATCCTCTGGCGCTTCGATGTTTGCCGCGAGCGTGACGTGCTTCCCGTCGCGCATTGTGGACGCTGTTTCGCGCAACTGCCCCAGCTCCGTTTCAACGGTTTTGCGGCGGTTTTGCATCTCGCCGTATTCAAAAAGGGTCTGCTCGCCGGGATGGACGATGAGCAACCCGCTATAGCCATCGAGCAACACTTCCGCGCCGTCTTCGATTTCCCCCAGCGCAGCGTGGAGTCCGACAATCGCAGGGATGTTCAGCGAACGCGCCATGATCGCCGTGTGCGATGTCCTCCCGCCAACCTCCGTGCCAAAGCCAAGCACGTGCGTGCGGTTCATCTGCGCCGTGTCGCTTGGCGTCAGATTGTGCGCGAGCACCACATGCGAAGAAGTCAGCCCCGCAAGACCCGCGTGATCTTTCCCGAGCAAATTGTGAATCACACGCCTCGCCACGTCGAAAATATCCACCGAGCGCTCACGCAAATACGCGTCGTCCATTTCCGCCAGCGTCTTCGTGTAGCGCTGTGCGACGGTATAAAATGCGTGCTCTGCGTTGCATTGCTCCGTGCGGAGAAGCTTCTGCACTTCGTCCATCAACACGCCGTCCTCGACCACGAGCAGATGCGCATCAAAAATCGCCGCATCATGCGCGCCGAGCTGTTCGGCCACGCGCTCCTGCATCGCCATAATTTGCCGACGAGTGGCTGCAAGCGCTGCTTGTAAACGACGAAGCTCCGACTCGACATCAGTCACCCTGCGCCGTGGTGGAAGCTCTTCGTCCGGGCGATAGATGTAAGCGGTTCCTCGTGCGATGCCCGGAGATACTGCCACACCTTGGAATCGCCTTTCACTCTTCATCAAATTTGGTGAGCACGAGTTTTTCCACGGCGGCAAGCGCCTCCTCGGCGTCGGTCCCTTCACAAGTAATCGTCAGCTTACTCCCCTGCCCCGCCGCCAGCATCATCAGCCCCATGATGCTCTTTCCGTTCACAGTCTGCTCATCCTTCACCACCCACACCTCGCATTTGAATTGCGCCGCCAGCTTCACGAATTTCGAGCACGGACGCGCATGCAGTCCGAGCTTGTTGATAATCTCGACTTCCCCGCTGACGGTGATTTTTGGTTTCAGAATGCTCATCGGTTACTCGTCTTTCTTCTTTGGCTGCATCGCATTCATCAAGCGTTCATTGAATTCAATTGCACTATTATGTCCGTGACTCTTCAGCTTTTGATCGAGCGCAGCCACCTCCACCAGTCGGCCTAAATCGCGTCCCGAACGGACGGGAACGGTCACATGAGGAACGAATAAACCGAGAATTTCGTAATACTGCTGCTCGATGCCAGTGCGCTCGATTTCCTCGATCTCCTGCCAGTCCTTCAGCGTCACCACGAGGTCCAGCCGCTTCTCCAAACGAATCGCGCCCACTCCGAAAATGGCCGTCACATTGATCACGCCAATGCCGCGCACCTCCATGTGATTCCGCGTCAACTCCGCGCTCGTGCCCATCAGTTCGCGCCCTTCGACAACGCGGAGATGCGTGATGTCATCGCTCACGAGCGAATAGCCGCGTTCGAGCAAACCGAGCACACATTCGCTTTTCCCGATGCCACTGGAGCCACGGATGATCACCCCGATA
>CAMBOD010000298.1 GCA_945868985.1 Prosthecobacter debontii
TGGAGACTGTCGGAACAACGCTGTCTATTGCTCCGTAAACATGAACATCTGAAAGATTTTCCAACACCCGATCTTGTGGGTCGGGCAAAGAAGTTGCACTGCCGTTGATGTAGCAAGTTCTTATATCCATTCCAAAAGGACCGAAGATCATTTTTGCCAAAAGGTTTTCGCGATCGATAAAAGGGTCGTTCACATCTGGGAAAAAATCCTCAGCGACGACAGACGACAAAGGGATATCCACACCGTAGCGCAGAGCGTCTGTCACGGTGAGCGTGAAAGTCACCCTAGTGGACGACCAAGCTATATTCATGGAGCCTGCATTCACCTCATCCCCAGTCTCGTCGTAACCAAAAATCGGTATAGAAGCAGAACGATTGTGAGTTAGAGAGAGCGGATCGTATTCTGGGTCGTCCCCTAGGGTTCCGCTCATGGTGAAATTACCAATCGTGATTTCGTATGGGGTGGAAGTATCGAGGTTGTCAGGGTCAGTCACATCGAAACCAGCCAGGGAGCCAGATGCAGTAATATTTAATGTGCTTCGGGGTCTTGTGATAAACTCGCCAGGAAAATCAGGATCTGCAATCACCTCATCCCGATATGTTTCGTCAAAAGAAAAACTCGGCGGGAAGTTCGTTGGGAATGGTAAAAACGTTTGTTGCGCGTTTGCCAGCGACAGGGAGACGAAACTGAGGATGAAGAGCAGCCAGAGGCGCATAGAAAGGTGCGGGACAATACAGGTGGTTAATGACATTGCAAGTGGAGCATCGTATGGGCTGTGTGATACTCCTTTAAGGCAGGACGTAACAGTTTTCATGCCTCTGCTTGCCCGCGAATCGTCAGCCGCTAGTCTGCTCCCCCGATGTCCGAACACCTGACCCCGATGATGCAGCAATACCAAGGCATCCGGCGCACCTTGCCGCCGGATACCCTGCTGCTTTTCCGGCTCGGTGACTTTTACGAGATGTTCTTTGAGGACGCTAAGGAAGCATCCGCGATCCTCAATGTCGCGCTCACCAAGCGCAACGGCACGCCGATGTGTGGCATCCCGCATCACGCGTGCGACGGCTACATGCGGCGGCTGATCAAAGCGGGAAAGCGCGTCGCCATTTGCGATCAGGTGAGCGAGCCGAAGCCCGGGCAGATCGTTCAGCGGGAAATCACACACATTGTCTCGCCGGGCACGGTCGCCGATCTACAAATGCTGGATGCGAAACGGAACAACTTCCTCGCGGCGATTCATCCCGGGGAGAAAGGCGCGCACGGTTTTGCCTTCGTGGATCTCACCACTGGCGACTTCCGCCTCACCGAGCTTGCCGATGACGCGGCACTCGCCGACGAAATCGCGCGCGTGCAGCCTGCCGAGGTGATCGTGAGCGAGGAGCACGCCGCGCTTTACCGCGACATTCACGGTCTTCAGCTCCGGGACGGCTACACGTTCCTCGCCGACCACGCCTACTACACGCTGCGCGATCATTTCAAAGTGCAGTCGCTCGACGGTTTTGGCTGTGCCGAAATGCCAGCGGCGCAATGCGCGGCGGGGGCCATCGTCAACTATTTGAAAGAGCTGCGCCGGTCGCTCAGCCACATCACGCGACTCGCCGCATATCGCAATTCACAGTTCATGATTGTGGACGCCGCCACGCAGGCGAATCTCGAACTTGTCGTCGCGCGCGGCGGTGGTCGCGATACGTCGCTACTCGGCTGTCTGGATCGCACGCATACACCGATGGGTGCGCGCAAATTGCGCGACTGGATTCTTCATCCGCTCTGCGATCTAGCCGCGCTCCACGCACGACAGGAGCTCATAGGTCGTTTTATCGCCGAGCCGTTCATTCTGGGAAATTTGCGCGAAACTTTGAAAGGCATCCGCGATCTCGAACGCACCATCGGTCGTCTTACGCAGACCGGTGGAAATGCACGCGACCTGCAAGTCCTCCGCACTTCGCTCGAACAAATCCCGCAACTCCGCACCGACCTTGAATCACTCCTGCGCGGGCCGGATGCGCTCGTCACATCGTCCACGCCAGCCGGTAATCCGCAACTGGCCGCGAGTATCCACGCCGACTTGCACACTCTGCCGCACGTCGTTGAACTTTTGACAAAAGCCATCGTGGACGAACCACCTGCGATGACCAAGGAGGGCGGCATTTTCCGCGAGGGCTACCACGCCCCGCTCGACGAACTCCGCAACGCCTCCCGCGCCGGCAAAGACTGGATCGCCCAGCTTCAGCAAAAAACCATCGAGGAGACCGGCATCAAGTCGCTGAAAATTCGCTACACGAGCGTCTTTGGCTATTTCATCGAAGTCACAAAATCCAATCTCAGCTCCGTGCCGCCCACGTGGCATCGCAAACAAACCGTCGCCAACGGCGAACGCTTCATCACGCCAGAGTTGAAGGAGGTCGAAAGCAAAATCCTCGGTGCCGACGAACGTTCACAGGCGCTCGAATACGAACTTTTCCTCCAACTCCGCGACGAAGTCCTGCGTGAACTTGTCCCGCTCCAAGCCACCGCATCCGCCGTCGCCACGCTCGATGTCCTCGCCGGTCTTGCAGAAACCTCGCGCCTTTTCGGCTACTGCCGTCCGCAGCTCAGCGACGAACTTCGCATCCGCATCACCGATGGACGCCACCCCGTTTTGGATCAATCACTCGTGGAGGAAAAATTCGTCCCGAACGACACTGCTCTCGACGACACCGCAAACCGCCTCCTCATTATCACCGGCCCGAACATGGCTGGAAAAAGCACCTACATCCGGCAGGTCGCGCTCCTCGTCCTCATGGCGCAAATCGGTTCATGGGTTCCAGCGAAGCAGGCGGAAATCGGAATCGCCGACCGCATCTTCACTCGCGTCGGTGCGAACGACGATCTCTCTCGCGGGCAGAGCACCTTTATGGTCGAGATGAACGAGACAGCCAACATCTGCAACAACGCCACCGCACGCAGTCTCGTCATTCTCGATGAAATCGGTCGCGGCACGAGCACGTTCGACGGCCTCAGTATCGCGTGGAGCGTCGCCGAATTTCTGCACGACGAACCCAAGTGCCGCACGCTCTTCGCCACGCACTACCACGAACTCACCGAACTCGCGCTCACCCGCAGCAGCGTAAAAAACTGGCACATCGCAGTCCGCGAATGGAACGACGCGATTATCTTCCTCCGCAAAATCGTCGCCGGCGGAGCGGACAAAAGCTACGGCATCCAAGTCGCCCGCCTCGCCGGTCTTCCAGCGCGCGTCATTTCCCGCGCAAAAGAAATCCTCTCCAACCTCGAACAGCACGAACTCACCGCCGACGGAAAACCCATGCTCGCCGAAGCGCCCGCGCCAAAGAAACACGGCAAGCCACGTGGAAAAAAAGCAGCCGAGAAAGCGATGCAGGCCATGCCGCCGCAGATGAATCTGCTTTGAGCCGATGCTGAAACCGATTCGCTTTCTTGTCGTCATCTTTGCAGCGCTCGCTGCAAGAGCGGCGGAATTACAAAAGTTTGCGTTCGAGAAAGCGGAGATGGGAGTTCCATTTCAGATCACGATCTTTGCTGAAAAAGAAAGTGATGCGAGTGCAGCGGCGGATGCTGCTTTCGCACGAGTCGAGACGCTGAATGCGATCTTCAGCGACTACGAAGACGATAGCGAACTGGCGAAGCTTTCGCAAAGCTCGGGTGTTGGAAAAGCGGTGAAAGTGAGCGAGGAATTGTGGATGGTGCTTTCGCGTGCGCAGCAACTCGCCACGCAGACGGATGGAGCATTCGACGTGACTTGCGGGCCGCTCACGAGCGTGTGGCGGCGGGCGCGGCGGAAGAAGGAGCTACCTTCGCCGGAATTGATCGCGGAGATGCGAGACCGCGTTGGCTTTCAAAAAATGCGACTGGATGAAAAACAGCGCACAGTGGAGCTGCTCGCTCCGCAGATGCGCTTAGATCTCGGTTCCATCGCGAAGGGCTATGCTTGTGATCAGGCCGTGAGAGTGTTGAAGGGAAAAGGATTTCCT
>CAMBOD010000299.1 GCA_945868985.1 Prosthecobacter debontii
ACCTTGCACAGAACTTTGCAACTTCTGAGCGTTCATCCATTTGAGAAAATGCCTCTCCATGAACTACTTGCAAAACATGACTTCAACCCTTTGACACCGCAAGATTGCAAGCAATTACTACTGTGGTAGTTACTGCCGGACACTCGTGAAAATCCACCAATTTCTCGAATCCATTGATCATCCCACCCAGCAGGTGATGATCGAAGCCCGTCTCGTCGAGGTAACGGCGAATCCAAAACAAGCCTACGGCATTAACTGGGCCGGCGTTGCCGGCAGTTCCAGCACGCCGCAGACAGTAAAATACGGCGGCTCCAGTTTCAGCGGACCAAACCTGCCTGTCCCAACACAGCAGCAGACAACTGGGGGCAATGTTCCGCTCAGCAATTTCGTCCGCAACGGTGAATTGGGAACGAACTTCATGGACACGCTCGGAGGGCAGTTTGCCATCCTCAGTCTGCCACAGCTTTCCGTCACACTGCGGATGTTGAATGAGGACAGCGACGCCGAGTTTCTAGCGAACCCACGCATCGTTGCCGCAAATAATCAGAAAGCGGAAATCAAAATCATCCGCAACCAACCGGTGCCACAGTTGAACTTCAACGAGCAGACCGCGCAGGCAGTGTTCGGTGGATTTCATGACAAGGAATTCGGAAATACGCTGACCGTCACTCCGAGCATAAACAAAGACAACTTCATCTCGCTCCAAGTGAAACCCGAGATCAGCAACAAGGTCGGTGACGCAACTTTCGTATTCGGCGGCGCAAGTGTGAGCAGCCCGATTATTGACAAGCGCACGTTCGACTCGAACGTCCTCATCAAGAGCGGCGATACCCTCGCCATCGGCGGACTGCTGCAAGATGAAACATCGAAGGCTCGCACCAAAGTTCCGATTGCTGGCGACATCCCGCTCTTCGGTCGCCTCTTTCAAGAAAAAGTCGCACAGCGCACCAAGCGCAACCTGCTCGTGTTCGTCACGCCCACTGTCATCAAGCAGGGCTACGGCACTGGTTTGGAAGGTCAGGTCAGTGGCCTGTCCAACAGCGGTGAAGAGTATGCCGACCCGAACGGCTGGCGTAACAACGCGAAGGGAGCCGTCCGCCTCTCCCCTGCTTCAAACCGGCAGGTTGTCGCTGATTATCCAAAGCCTGGGATTCCTCCCGTGCCGAAAAAAATCGCAGGTTCGAAATACAAAGTCAGCGCGCAGGCTCGCGAATAGCGCAGACCTAAAAACAGCCCAAGCAAACGCCAGCCTTCACCGGCTGGCGTTTTTGCATTTTCGGAACTTGGCAAAATCCGCGCGCCCACTAGCTTCCCGCGCCCTATGTCGTCTTACAAAATTGCTGTCCTCGCTGGCGACGGCATCGGCCCAGAAGTGATGGCCGAAGCCCGCCGCGTCCTCGCTGTCGTCGCCACAAAATTCTCGCTCCAGTTTCAACTCACCGACGCGCGCGTCGGCGGCATCGCCATTGATGTGGATGGTCGCGCGCTTCCCGACTCCACCGTAGCCCTCTGCCGCGAGAGCGACGCGATCCTTTTCGGGAGTGTCGGTGGGCCTAAATGGGAATCGCTTCCGCCTAACGAGCAGCCTGAGCGTGGCGCGCTCCTCCCGCTGCGAAAGCACTTCGGTCTTTTCGCAAACCTCCGCCCCGGCATCTGCTATCCACAACTCACTCACGCATCGCCTGTCCGCCACGATCTCGTCGTCGGCGGCTTCGACATGCTGTGTATCCGCGAACTCACGGGCGGTCTATATTTCGGCCAGCCAAAAGGCACGCGTGAGGAAAACGGCGAGACCATCGCCGTGGACACGATGGTTTACAAAAAGAGCGAAATCGAGCGGATCGCTCACGTCGCATTTCTCGCCGCGCAGGCACGCCGTGGAAAAGTCACCTCGATTGACAAAGCCAATGTCCTCGAAAACTCCGTGCTCTGGCGCAAAACGGTCGTCGAAATCGCAAAGCAATATCCTGGCGTTTCACTCAGCCACCTCTACGTGGACAACGCTGCAATGCAGCTCATCAAAGCGCCGAAGGACTTCGATGTGATCCTCGCGGAAAATCTTTTCGGCGACATCCTCAGCGACGAAATGGCCGCCATCACGGGCAGTATCGGTATGTTGCCCAGCGCGAGCCTCGGTGCCAGCAAACCCGGCGGCCTTTACTTCGGTCTCTTCGAGCCCGGTGGCGGGTCTGCACCCGACATCGCAGGCAAAGGTATCGCCAACCCCATCGCACAAATCCTCTCCACCGCCATGATGCTACGTTTCGCCTTCGGTCAAAACGAAGCGGCCCTCGCCATTGAGCGCGCTGTGCAGCATGTCATCGAGAGCGGCCTCCGCACCGGTGACATTTACAGCGAAGGCACACGTCGTGTAGGCACCGCCGAAATGGGCCAAGCCATCGCCGCAGCGATCTAAATAAGGGTATCCTCGAAAAGCAAACGCGCGGGGTTTTTGGCCTCGCGCGTTACTTTAAGTAATTCAGATAAATGCCGACTTACGGGCTAACTGGATTGTTCGGCGTGCGAGGAGGAAAGCCAAGGCTGCCGGGTTTGAAGCCGGGTCCAGAGGCGACTGGGTCCGGGCCTTCGCCGATTGGCTCTTTCACATCTTTACCTTCGCCGATCGGGGCTTTCACGTCCTTGCCTTCACCGATAGCTTCTTTGCCGTCTTTGCCTTCGCCATTTTTAGCCATGACGATTTTTTCGTCTTCAGAACCTTGTGCGATGGCTGCTGGTGCACCACTGACTTCATAGTCGGCGAGCGAGAGGTCTGAGAAGACGTTAAGTTCACGCACATTCAACGCTGCTTCGCCGCTTTCAGGGCGCCAACGGAGCACCATGGCTGTAGCGTTTGTTTCAGCAAAATCAGCGCTGCTGCGGGCGCTGGTGCCGTCAAAGGTGAGAGTGACAGAAGGTGTGAGGCCTTCGATGCTTACAGCCTGGCCCACCGCAGGTGCCTGAGCGAGCAGGAAGATGTCGGCTTTACCGCGTGCATTTTGATCAGCGAGAAGAGCCAGACGCGAGACGGGCTGCACACTGTCGAATTTTACGATCATGCCGGACTCGGTGGTGCTTGGCGCGATGCTGAGGAAGCTCTCGGCATTGTCGTCAATAGCACGCTGCCATGCGGTATTTCCGCCTTGCGTGTTTGCAAAGGTGACGCGCCCGTTTGCGTAGAGGCCAGTGACACTGAATGCGGTCTGGTTGTTTACGAATTCACCAATGGTGTTGCGCACATCCACTGCTTGGGCACGATGCACGATTGCTTCAGTGGACGCGGATTTTGTTCCGTAAACGTAGAGGCTGTAAATCGGCGCAGGATTTGTGATGTTGGTCTCGATGAGAAGATACTTGGCTTCGACGTTGAGAGCGCTGCCGAGTCTCTTTTGGTTGATCGAATCGAGAGTAACGTCCTTGGCGACTGCCTGCCATGTTTTGTCTCCAGGCGCTGCGGCCTGTTGTCCTGCGTAGATAGTGATGCTGCCAGTCGAAGCCTTTGTCGAGAGGCTGAAATTGGTGATCATCTGTGGCTCGGTCAGTTGCAGCAGGTAATGCTGCTTGCCTGCGAGGGCTGGCCATCCGGTGGTCACATCATCGTCGAGCCATGCGGCGGCTGCCTCGGTGGCGACGAAGCGTTGTGCGGTGGCATCGTAGAGAAAGAGGTTGGTTGCGTAGTGCTGGCGCGCAATATTCTTTGGAAAAGCAGCGAGTTGCTTGGCGCTCGGAGCTTCCTGATTGGCAGGAGGACGACTGCTGAACAAGCGATGCTGAGAATGCTTGCGAGGTTTTTTGTTTTCATACTTTTGGTCACGAGTGTCCGGCAGTAACTACGACAGTAGTAATTGCTTGCAATCTTGCGGTGTCAAAGGGTTGAAGTCATGTTTTGCAAGTAGTTCATGGAGAGGCATTTTCTCAAATGGATGAACGCTCAGAAGTTGCAAAGTTCTGTGCAAGGTGCCGGGCAGCGCAAGCTGCTTGTGG
>CAMBOD010000300.1 GCA_945868985.1 Prosthecobacter debontii
GCTTGTCGCCACCGGTGCCGCAGACATCGAGCGTTGGGCCGGGGAGCTTCGCGCGATCCAGTTCGGGTTGCACGGCGCGCTTGAGCAGCGACTTCACAAACCCCGCGATCTCCTGCGCCGTCTCGCCCTTTTTGCGCAGTGCTTTGAGAAACATCATTTTCTCACCATCGGTGATTTCCTCCGAAAGCAGCTTCGCTACTGATTGCTCGCACTGCGCCGGGGTGAGGGCGCTTTCGTTTTCGAGCAGAGCGGTGAGTGATTCCATTTGCCGGTGTTAATGGGTGAAATTCAAATCGAGGAGGCGCTGTGGAGTTTCCGTGGAGTTGATGGCGGGCTGTTTTCTAGAGCGGCTCACCGCAAATAGCACGGAACAAATCAGTGCGAGGATCGCGAGCACGAGCAGCATGATTTTCACCCAGCTCTTCGGATGGCGACCAGCGATAGCGCCGGTGTAGCCGTTCACGACGACCTGATAGCTTTGCGAGCCGTAGGTGTAGGCGAGCAGCCAGACCGGCACGAGCACGTGCTTGAATGTCTGCTGCGAAAAATCCGCGCTTACTTCCAGATCACGATGCGTGTCGCCGGGCACTTGCTGCGAGCAGAGTTGCTGGGTTTTAGTCTCCATTGCCTGACGCGCGTGCTGCGCGGCGGCGATGAGATCGATCTGATATTGCTCCACCGTCCAGCCGCTCAGAAAGCCGGGATCGTAGGGCTTCAAGTCGCTCGTCGTGGGAAAGGGCTCCACTTTTCGCAGCAAATCCACTTCGACGCCCCGTGTGGCGGGAATGAGTTCATCGTCAAAGAAATGATCGAGATGCCCGCTCGTCGGATACCAGTGAATTTTTCGCACGCTGCGAGTCTGCCGTTTGCCATTCGAGTCGGTATAGGATTCATCCACGTAGTAGTAATCGCCCGACACGGCGCTCCAGTCCGCGCTTACATGCGAATCAAACGTCCAATACGGAATGTAGATGCCCGTCACCGTGTCGGTGAGCGCGCGGTTGCGGAGATTGTTTGGCGCAAACCAACGCGTGCCATACCAGGTGCGGATGGCGTCGCGCACGGCTGACTCGGCGAGTTTGAATTCCAGCAACGACTCGGGGCGGATGGGACGCATTTGCTCATCAACCGGGATGATCGCGGCTGAGCCGCAAAAGTCGCATCGCTGGGCTGCGCGCGTCGGCTCGAAAACCGTGATCGCCTGACAGCTCTGGCACTTCACGCTCGCTCGCGCCGTGTCCCAACCACGCTGGTCATCGCCGATGGCCCCCAGCGCCGCCACGAGGTCATATTCGACTCCCGTAGTCGGCGAATCCGGCGGCTGCATCGGTGCGATGGTTCCGCAATAGCCACAGACGAGCGATTGTTTCGCCGGGTCCCAAGTCGCCTCCGCACCGCAGCTCGGGCAGTTGAATTTCTGTTGGGCGAAAACTTCGTCGCTCATGCGCTACAGCAGTTTTCGTTTGTCGTTCAGCGCGTCAATCACGCGATAGCCTGCCGTGGCGAGATGGCGTGCATCGAGTTCGAGTCCCACGCAGCGCCGACCCGTGGTGGCGCAGGCGGCGGCGGTGGTGCCGCTGCCTAGGAAAGGATCGAGCACCAGCGCGCCTTCATTCGTGCTCGCGAGGATGCAGCGTTCCACCAGCGGGAGCGGCTTTTGCGTCGGGTGCTTGCCGTGTCGCTTCTCGTTCTTCGTGGGCGCTTTCATTTTCCACACGCTCTTCATTTGCTTCCCGGCATTCTGCTCGCGCATGGATGCGTAGTTAAACGTGTGCCTGCTCTTCGCATCGCGCGCCGCCCAAAGCACCGTCTCGGTCGAGTGCGTGAAAAAACGGCACGACAGATTCGGCGGTGGATTCGGTTTCTCCCACGTAATGTTGTTCAGCAGTTTGAAGCCGAGTTGCTGCATCGCGTAGCCCACGCTGAAAATCACGTGCTGCGTGCCAGTCACCCAAATCGTCCCGTTCGGACGCAGCACGCGCTGGCAGCGCCGCAGCCACTCGATGTTGAATTCGTGATTCGCATCCGCACCCCGCGACTTGTCCCACTCGCCCTTGTCCACCTTCGCGCGTTTTCCGCTTTTGCACGTCGTTCCGCCGTTGCTCAGGAAATACGGAGGGTCGGCGAATACCGCGTCGAACACTCCGCCGGGATACTGTTCCGCGATGGCATCGAGAAATGCGAGGCAGTCCGCTTCGTAGAGATAGATGCCCGTCGCGTCATCGCGAAAGAAGGGCGGGGGATTGCCGGGTGAAAATGCGACCTCAGTGATCGGAGCGGTCTTGCGGCGTGGTTTCTTAGCTTTTGCCATACAAAATTACGGCAGCGGCACTGCGCTAAGATTCAGCGGAATCTTCACGAGGGACTTCTCCGTGAGCAGGTAAATCTTCGCCACAGCGTCGGCGGGCGGTTTGTCGCGGAAGGAGATCGTGTAGCTCTTGTTGCCGACGCCGCCGGAAGACATGCGCCCGCCGGTTTCGAGAACCTTTCCATCAGCGGAGCAGAACTCCACCGCTGCGACCACGCCTTTTGGGTCGTTCAGTTTGTAGCCGAGTTCGTCGTCGCCCACGCCACCACCGCCGCCAAATCCAAAGATGCCGCCGCTTTTCGCCGCTCCACTTGTGGCTTTGGTGAGCAGCGTGATTTCAGCGCCGAGCGCTTTGAGAACGGGTGATTCGAGTGGCTTGCCGCCGTCCTTCGCTGGCGAAGCGGTAATGACGCTTTTCGGATCGTTCTTCGGCACGAGCAACTCCACGACACCCGTGATGCTCTTCACGGTCTTCGCGGCGCGCATCGGGTTGTCGAGTTCGAGCTTCAGTTCGAAAGCATCCGCATCCTTTTTTTCAAAACCGCCAAATGGTTTCCGCAGCGGCTCGAAGTCTTCGGCAAAGGGGCGGCCTTCCTTTTTTAGCAAAGCCTTTCCTGTGTCGTCCGTCGCGGCGTCCACTTTCACGCGCATACCCTTCGCGTCGGCGAGTTCGGGACCGCTGAGCGAGAGCGCGATTTCGAGACCGGCGAAAAATTTGCCGTTTGTGCGTTTGTCGCTGACTTCCCCGACGTTCACTTTCACCTCCGCGTGGAGGAGCGATGCGCTGGCGAGAAGAATGGTGAGTGTGCGTTTCATGGCGTGCTATTTCAAATAGGCTGCGAGCGCTTCGGCGGTGATGCGCCATTGCGTGCCGATCTTTTTGCCTTTGAGGTCACCGGCTTCGAGCGTGGCGAGCACGTCGGCTTCGCTGACTCCGAGTTGCTGGGCGACTTGCGCGGGTGTGAGCAATGCGGGAGTCGCTGCGGCTTGCGCGGGTGGGCCGCCTGCGGGTGGCGTGGCCTGGCCGGTGAGGAAGCCCTGATTGATCATTTGGTTCGCCATGCCGAAGCCCATCGCGATTTCCGCCGCTGCGCCGCCGGGGCCACCACCACCGTGTTCGAGGCCCTGCGCCATCTGGAACTTCACGTAGTCGTTCAGATTTCCGACCGCCGCCATGCTGCTGCGCTTGTCAATCGCCGCCTCGACTTCCGGCGGCACGCTCACGTTTTCGAGGATGAAGCTCGCAAACTCGATGCCGTATTTCGGCACGGTCGCTTCGTTGAGCAGAGGGAGAAGTGCCGAGCCCACTTCGCTGTAGCGTGATGCGAGATCGAGCACGGGGATGTTCGCCTTCGCGATTGCCTCGCTGAAAAGGCTCACGATACGCGAGCGCATGGTGTCCTGAAATTCATCGAGCCGGAAATGCTGGTCGCTGCCCGCTACTTCTTTGAGAAAAACTTTCGAGTCCACGATGCGGAAATCGAACGTGCCGAATGCGCGCGCACGAACGATGCCGAAGTCCTTGTCGCGCATCATCACCGGGTTGCTCGTGCCCCATTTAATGCCGGTGAAAAGGCGCGTGTTGAGATAGTAAACGTCGGCCTTGAACGGCGTATTGAAGCCGTATTTCCAGCCCGCGAGCGTGGAGAGAAGCGGGATGTTTTCA
>CAMBOD010000301.1 GCA_945868985.1 Prosthecobacter debontii
GTCTCCGAGGACGTGATGGTCGTCGAGAAATTCGGTGTTTGGAAATTGGAGGTTTTCATCGGCTACGATTTGTCGTCCTCCTGCCGCTTGCGTTTGCGCGCGAGCAGGCGCTCGGTGGTGGATTGCGGGGTTTCGGTGGAAGCTGGTTCCGGCGGCTTTTGCGGAGCGGGCACGGCGGCTTTCGGCGCGGACGTTGTTTGCGTCGGGAGGATGACGGGCTTTGGTCGCTCTGCCGGAGTTGTTGTCGTGGCGACTTGCTTTTTGCGTTCGAGCAGCGCGCCCATCGTGGCTGTGGACTCGCCTTTTTTGCCGAAGCCAAACCAGCCCCGGATGACGAGCCAGTCGAGTTGCACGCGGCGCAGTGCGACATCGAGCGGGATGAGGCAGGCGAGCACGATGAGGAACCAATCGAAGATCGGTTTGCTGCTTTCGCGCGTGCTGCGCGCGGGGTGAAAAAGATCGAGATCCGCCGGGCTGAGGATGCGCCCGCCGGTGCGCTCGGCGATTTGTTTCAGCACAATCGGATCGCTCTTGAAGCGCAGATACTCGGGCGAATACGGCACGGCGAATCCGCCAAACGCCTGCTCGTTTCGCGGTTTGCCGCCGTCGCCCGATGTGCTCACTCCGGCGGCGGCGATTTGGTAGCGGCCTTTGCCCCAGAGCGGGAATTGTCCTTGGTAACGGCGCGGCGCGATTTGTTTTAGCGGGACTTCGATGGTCTCGCTGCGGGGGCCGTTCACGCGGGCTTTCAATTCCATGAAGCTCTCGGATTTTGCAAAATCCTCGATGGTGATGATGCCCTGCGCGCCCACGGCAAACGTGGAGAGCGTGAGGTCGCTGCGCTGCTCGACTCGCGAAACTTCGGTGGTGAGTTGTTTCACGAAAGCGCGGAATTTCCCCCAGCCCATCCAGTCGCGCGCCCAGTTTGGCGCGAGGTCGCTCGTCCACGCGGCGGTGGTGCCGAGACCGTAGCGCCAAATGGCGAGCACGGGATCGGGCGAATCACCGGCAGCGGTTTCGGCGGCGTCCGGCGGGGCTTTCAGCACGACGCTCGCGCGGGGTTTTGCAGTCGTGAGCACGAAGCCGTGGAGCATCGGCAGCGCATCGAGCCCTTTCAAAATCGGCGATGGAAACTCGACCTGCGCAGCGAAGTCCTTGTTTTGCAGCATCGAGCGCTTCAGCGTCTTCGCCTCCTTGATGAAAATGCTCGGGAGCTGCGACGGGTCCTGCGGGTAGTAAAAGCGTCCGCCGGTTTCGTTGGCGATGCCTTCCATGAGCGCGACGGTCTGGCCGCCGTGCGGATTGATCGCCACGGTGGAGACGGTGATTTTCTGCGCCTTGTATTGCGCGAGCAGCGCGGGTGTCGGCGGCTGCGGGTCGCCGTCGCTGATGATGATGCAGTGCTTCATCGCAGCGTCGCTTTTCTGAAGACCAGCCAGCGCCATCGTCATGATGTTGTTGAAAGCCGGCATATCCTGTGGTTCGGCGGCGTTGATGAGCGGCAGCAGCTTGGTCTCGAATTCCTTCGCTGGCGTCATCGGAAAAACCCACTCATCGCCTTTCAGTGGCCCGTAGTGCAGCAGCCCCACTTCGTCCTCGCCGCCGAGAACGCGGATTGCCTCCTTCGCGATCCGTTTCGCCCACGTGTTTCCCTCGGCGAATTCGCAAGTGTGCATGACGAGCGCGAGCGCGCCTTTCGGCAGCACTTTCTTTTGCGTCACGTCCATGGTCACCGGCAAAGCGTCCTCCACCACGCTGCGATGATAGCCGCCGGGGCCGAAGCTGTGCTCGCTGCCGAGCATGATGAAGCCCGTGCCTTGATTGTAGATCGCATCATGCAGCGCCTGGAGTTGCACCGCGTCGAACGCATCGGCGGGGGCGTTTGGAAAAACGATCAAATCATAGGGCAGCAGCGAGAGCGGGTCGCGCGGGAACTCATACGCCATCCGCACCTGCACGATGCGCTCGCTCTCCTTCATCGCTTTCACAAAACTTTCCCACTCGCGCGCGTCGGCACGTGCATCCGTGACGACGAGCACCTTGCCCTCGCCCTTCAAATACAGGTCGCCCATCGCAACATTGTTCTCCGCCCATGAGTCTTCGCCCTTCGGCAATTCGATGCTGGCGACATATTCGTAGTAGCCCGGCCCGCGCTGCGGCAGCGGGAGCGAGAAGCGATTTTTTCCCGCTGCAAACTCGACCTCCTTCTCGAAAACCTGCTGCCCGTTTTCAGCGAGACGCAGCTTTCCTTTTCCAGCACCGAGCGAGGAAAGAAGCACGGTCGCCTCGTAGGATTCGCCTTTTTTTACCACGCGCGGGAGGTCGAGGCGCTCCAGCCAGACTTCCTTGGAAAAGTCGAATCCCACCGGCAGCACATCCACCGCGATGCCGCGCGATTTCAGTTCGTCGAGCGTGGCGAGCACGTTGCCGTCCGTCTCGTTGCCGTCGCTGATGAGCACCACGCGGCCCTGATTTCCCTCCGGCAACATCGCCGCAGCGAGACCGAGGCCCTTGGCCATGTCGGAGCCGTCGCGACCGATGCGGGAGTTGATCGTTTCAAATGGGAACGATGTGCGCGGCGGCAGCTCCACCGCTGCATCGCGACCAAAAACCACCAGCCCTGCTTCGTCCTTCTGCGGCTTCTTTTCTCGAACCGAATCCAAAATCCACTTAATGGACTTATCAGAAATTTTTTCGCCCATCGAATCTGATACATCGAGCGCAAACACAACCGAGAGCGTGTCCGACTTCCGCACCGCTCTCGGCTCGGCGAGCAGCGCGGCGAAGATTCCCATCAGCAGGAGTCGCGACAGCAGCGCTGCCTGCGCCCGCCATCCGCGAAGTCCGCTCGATCCTGCGAAGTGCATCCACCACACCCACGGGGCTGCGAGCATCAGCCAGAACGCGGGCCGCCATGTGAAGCGGATGATACCGCGCATTTCGCAAACGATCACTGCCGCCGCATACACCGCCGCAAAAATCAGCAGCGGCAAAAGCGCGAGCAGCGTCACGCGCTGGCGTGCCGCCGGAACGAGCGAGCGACCCCAGCGTTGGAGAAATGTGAAGGGCTTCACGGGCGCGGACTGTGTGGAAAATAGCCCCGTCGAAGCGAGCGATTATTCGTGGGAGAGGGTTGGGAGCGCGGACGGCATGGACATGATGGACGCGGCCACCACTGCCAAACGCGGCACCGCGTTATCCGATGTTCGCGCGGTAAGCCCCCGCATCCATCAGTGCGTCGCGGTCGGCGGGGTTGGAGAGTTCGAGTTTGAACATCCAGCCTGCGCCGTAGGGATCGGTGTTCACGAGCGCGGGATTGGCGGTGAGGTCGGCGTTCGCTGCGACGACTTTTCCGGCGGCGGGCGCATAGATGTCGCTCGCGGCTTTCACGCTCTCGACGACGCAGATGACGTCGCCTGCGTTCACCGTCTTGCCGATGGCGGGCAGGTCCACGAAAACCACATCGGTCAGCTCGTGCTGGGCGTGGTCGGTGATGCCGGCGGTGCCGTCGGCGCGGAGCCATTCGTGGGATTTTGCGTAGCGGAGATCGTCTGGAACGTTCATGTGATGAATTGTGAAAGTGTGGTTGTGTGCTATCCGGCGCTGCCGCCGCGGTGAAGCGGTTTCTTTTCCACGACGGAGGGAAAGCGGCGTCCGCGAATGTCAATTTCGATGGCCGTGCCGGGCGTGATGGACGCCGGTAGATACGCGAGGCCGATGCCGCAGCCGAGCGTGGGTGAAAGTCCGCCGCTGCACGTTTCGCCGATTTGCGCGCCTTCGTGCCAGACGCCGTAGTGGCTGCGCGGCGGCGGAGTCACGCCGACCATTTTGAAAGCGACGAGCTTGCGCGCGGGGCCGCTGGCTTTTTGTTCGGCTAGGATGGCGCGGCCTGTGAAGTCAGGCTTGTTCAAATCCACAAAAAAACCGAGGCCTGCCTCAATGGGCGTGTGGTCGGGCGAGAGGTCG
>CAMBOD010000302.1 GCA_945868985.1 Prosthecobacter debontii
CGGCTCCAGCGGCTGCGGGGTCAGCAAAATCGGGCGCGCGCCATTTTTGGTCAGCACCTTCGCGATTTCCTTTTGTCCCCGGACATAGGCCCGGAAGAGGTCTTCGCGAAAAGGCTCCCGGTTGCAGTCGTTCATGCCGAAGTTAATCAGCACGATGGTGGGTTTGAACGTGACCACATCGCGGATGAGCACGTTGTCCACCGATTCCTCGATGAGTTTCTGTTGGGCGTCGCCCTCGGCGGCAAAGAGCACTTTTTCATCTGGGAACGAGCGCATCCGCATCCACGCCGTGTCGCCGCCCCAGCCGCGATTTGCGAAGGCGAGCTTCAGCTTTGGAAAGCGAGTGACCGCGTAGGCCTCGATGTAAGTGGTGTAGAGTTTCTGCTCCGTGATGCTGTCGCCGAGAAACAAGACGCGGTCGCCATCGCGGATAGCGAATTCCGGCTCCGCGGCGAAGGTGCAGGCAGTGAGCAGGGTTAGCAGGATGGATATGGCAGGTTTGAGTTTCATTATTTAAAGGGTTTTGAATTTACTCAGCGGCGACGATCACGCGGAAGCCATCGCGGTTGAATGCGCGACTTGGTGCGGCTTGGGAACGTTGCGCGGAGCGACATTTATCCGGATCGCTATGCCAGTTGCCGCCACGTTGGATGCACTTGCCGCCCGTTGCCGGGCCCGTTGGGTCGGTTGCTGAACCGTTTGGATAAGGAGCGTAAAAATCCAGACACCATTCCAGAACGTTGCCGTGCATATCGTATAAACCATAGGCGTTTGGCTTGAAGTTGGCGACTGGTGCAAACATGGGCGAATTTTTGGAAGCACCGTCCCAATTGTCGGAGTTGAAATGCGCGTATTCTGCGAGTCGCTCGGCGTCGTCGCCATGGGAGAACCGCGTGGTGGTGCCGCCACGGCAGGCATTTTCCCATTGTGCCTCATTGGGAATGCTCACCGTTTTGCCAGTCTTCTTGGAGAGCCATTGGCAAAAGGCCTTCGCATCATCCATTTTCGTAGCGGTAGCCGGGTGGTTGGGTAGGAGAGGGAAGCTGTAGTTATACTGCTCCCAAGCATAACCACTGTCCTTCAAAAACTGGTTGAATTGCTCCACAGTCACTTCGGTGGTGGCCATGTAAAACGGCTTGGTGATCGTGACTTCGTGCTGCACTTCGTCCGGGAGTCGGCCTTCCTCGCTCGCTGGACTGCCCATTGTGAATTTCCCCGCCGGAATTTTCACAAATTTCATCGTCACTTTGTTGCCTAGTTCAAGCGTGAGTTCATCGAGTTTCAGCATCGGCGGAGGAGCGGTGAAGACAGTCGTTCTTTTTTTGGGTGGATTGGGATTTAGCGGCGTAGGCGGAGCCTTCGGGCCGCCCAGCAGTTCGACCATCGCCCTGCCCATTCCTTCGCCAATCAGGTAGTAGGTTTCGGCATTTCCGTTCCAATGGTAACCAAAACCATGAGGTGAAAGCTCACGCGGACGGAAGAAGCTGCGGGTTTCGACAAAGCGCACATTGCTTTTGAATTCGTCGCGTTCCGCAGCCGCCTTTTGCGCTTCGGAAATCTTGACCCGGCGTGCCACTTTTTGCTCCCAGCCTCCGAAGCCACTGCCGCCAATCACAAAGGGAAGGTTCGGCAGGCCGAGATCCTTGCGGATGTCCTTGATGAAATTGACCATGTTTTTCTCATACTCATCGGCCATGTTTTGGGCGCATCCATCCTGCCAGCCTTGGTGCCAGCCGAAGCCTGCGATCTCATAGCCTTTGCCGTCGTAGTTTGGAAAATCGGTCTTGAGGGTTGTTGGCAGGTTTTTGACTGCATCGAGCACCGCTTTGTAGAGCCAGCCGACTTCTCCGCCGGAGCTTGGGGGCCGCCAATTTTGCGCGAGACTCGTTCCGCCTACCGCGATTTTGATCAGTAGCACTTGGTTTTCGATATAGTCGCCGGTGACCCATCCGAATCCAAGTTCCGGGCCGATGCAGCCTGAGGCAGCAAACCTGCCAACGGTCAAAGCGCCCTTTTCCCCGTAAACGCACCACACATCTTCACGGACAGCCCATTTGCCATCTTTGTCCAGCAGGTGCTTATAGCGCGGAGCGGACTCTGGGTTTTTCGATAAAGTCTCGAGCGTTCCTTTGCCCTTTCCATCAATGATGCCCTGACCTTCCATGTTCGACTGTCCGGCCAGCAGGAAGATTTTAAGCGGACTCTTACCGCCCTGTTTCGCAGGTGGAGGTGCCGGCTTTGAGGGTGCCTGCTCGCCCATTGCCTGAGTCGAGAGCAGCACGCCAGCGAGCGCCAACGAGGTGAAATATACGGTGAATTTGGATAGGCTCATATTCGCAGTCCGATGGGAGTAATCTGTTTCAGTTCGCTTTCGGTTTCAGTTCAAACGACTTCAACGCGATGCCGCGCTTGTGGTTTTCGGCGTTCACGCTGGCAGGGGTTTGCACGCGCAGCGTTTGTTTTCCCTGCTCCAGTTTTAATTCGACGGGTTTGGTTTCTTCCCACAAGCCGAAGGTATTGGCGATTGGCACCGTGGCGATCACGTTGCTGCCGGAGCATACCTCCAAAAGCTGGTCATCATTGATGCACGTAGCCTTCATGGTGATTTGATAGTTCCCAGCAGTTGGCACATCGAGCGTGTAGTCGGCCCATTGCTCCTTCATCTGTTGCTGGAAATAGATCTGTTTGCCGCCGCTGTAGCTGTCATGCACGAGCACATGGGGAGTCTGTCCACCCCATGAAGTTTTACCCCCGGTTTCCGTAAAGGAGGCTGCATCTACGAGCAGGGTGCCAGCCGCCGCTTTGATGATGGTCGGAGCATTGTTCGTGAGTGTCGTCTTCACGGCAGGTTGCGCTGTTTTGACGAGTGCCGCCGCTTTCACGCCGGGATCAGCCTCCGCCTCATCGGGCTTCAAGGATGCCGTGAGGTCTGTTTTTGCGGCGGTAATGGAGTCATTGATTTTACGCGAGACTTCCATGAATGCAGCGGAGCGGTCCGCAGTGCTCAATGCACTGGCCAGCCAGCGCAGATGCTCAACGGCGGAGAACTTCGCCGCATCAGAACGCTTCTCTATGGCGGCCAGAAACTCCGGCCCTGACATGCCTTCGAGCTTCGACACCTGCCATCCGCCGCCAAAGCCGACCTTCCATGCGCTACCGGGTTGGGGTTGGAGCATCGGATTTGCCGACTTGTAAGCCACGCAGGCATGGGCCGGTTGGCCGACGCCGATGGCCGGGATGCCGAACGCACGGCAGATCATCACCGACCACGATGAGCGAGGTCCGCACTTGCCGCCGCCGGACAGCACGTTCTTGAAATTTTGATATCCACCATTCGGGTAGAACTTCGGAGGAGCAGCCCTGCGCCAGACGAGACTCGTCGTCTCGACCACCCTTTCATCAATCCGCAGATCGGGCCGGAACGTATTGACCATTTCCCTTGCCCAAGTGAGGTCGGCTTCGCTTGCGCCGGAGGTAAGGACTTTCGTGTATTCCCAGACGGTGAGTTTATCGAAACTCGGCATGAGTTCCATTTTCTGATGGGCCGTTTTGTAGTGCTGGTAGCGTGAGATCGCATCATCCGATTTTTCGGCACTGCCCGCGCCACCGGGAGTCGGAGAAGCCAGTGCAAGGGCGATGGCCATTTTCAGATAGAGACCGTCCTTTGCGTCGGGGTCCGCTTTGAGGATTTTTTTCCATGTCTCCAGCGACGAAGTATTGAGCGTGTAGTCGTTTGCCTCGCGCGCTGCCAGACCGATGGGCACGGCACCCTCCAGATACAGTTCCATGGCCGGTGTATTCTTGAGTAACCACGTGAGAAATGCCTGATTCGCTGGGTCTGCTTTTGCGAAGGCTCCGAGCTTGTCCGCGCCGGTCTTGGCGATGAGCTGCCGCTGATCCAGAACACTCAGGAAGACCGGGTCTTTAAGTAATGTTGCGGCAGTCTTTTCATCGGGCTTGG
>CAMBOD010000303.1 GCA_945868985.1 Prosthecobacter debontii
CCTTCGATGAAATCCCGCCTGTTCGCGTTCGTGTTATTTTTAGCCTGCGTGCTCGCGGCGCATGCGCACCCGAATTTACAAAATTCGATGTGGGTGGTGTTCGAGGAAAATTGCGTGCACGTGGCAGTGGATGTTTCCGTGAAAGAGATCGCGGTGGCTCAGCAGATCTCGACCGATGCAGAGAAGTCGGCGCTCGCCGAGGCTGCGGAAAAGCACGAAGACTATGTGCTTTCGCATCTTGTGATTTCCGTTGTTGGAAAATCGCTCGCTGGCCGTGTGGTGAATATCACCTCGCCCTTTAAGCGCGCTGATCCAGAGAGCACTTTTTTCCAATACGAAATTACATATGCACTCGATGGGCCGCCGCCTGCGGAGGTCTCCATTTTTCACACGATGCTGAAGGAGTGGACATACGCGGCGGGCGAGTCTTGGAATGTGAGCTACGTTGTCCGCACGAAGCGCGCCGGGATGACGGAGGTATCCTCACGGCTTTTGCCGAAGCAGCAGCAAACGACTTTCGCCACTGGCTGGCCTGGTGCATCACTGGCAGCGACGCCGAACGACTGGCACACGTTTCGCGAATATCTCCGGCATGGCGTCATGCACATTCTCACGGGCTACGATCATCTGCTGTTCGTCGCCGCGCTAGTCATCGCGACGGTGAGTTTTTGGGAGATGGTAAAAGTCATCGCCGCATTCACGCTCGCGCACACCCTCACGCTAGGGCTTTCCGTTTTTAACGTAGTGCGACTGCCGTCCTCATTCGTCGAGCCAGTGATCGCCGCGAGCATCGTTTTCGTCGCATTGCAAAATTTCCTGCGTCCGCAAAGCACCCATTCGCGCGCACGGCTCCTCGTGGCGTTTGGCTTCGGGCTGGTGCATGGGCTGGGTTTCGCGGGTGGACTGCTTGATGCGATGGAAGGCTTGCCCTCGCTAGGTATTTGGATCGCGCTGCTCGCATTTAGCGTCGGCGTGGAAGTCGGACATCAGGTCGTGGTGCTCCCGCTCTTCAGTGCTCTCGCCGCGAGCCGCCGAAAAATAGAGCCCTCATCACACACCAAACTTCTTCGTGCTACATCAGCGTTCATTGCCTGCTGCGGGGGCTATTACTTCATCATGGCAATTCATGAGCAATCGCGCTGAGCGCCAATTGCCGCGCGCTGCATATCTGAATCACTGGGCATTTCCTGATCACCCCAGCCAAACATTCTGTTGCAGCAACCGCATAACGCTCTCGTTAAAAATTCTGTGAAACACATTCGCGATTTGTGTCGCATCAGGCTGTCTGCTTGATTACCGAAATGCGCTCCCTGCCTAAACTATATGCAAAAATTACAAGTCATTGACTGGGTCATCGTCATCGCCTCTCTGCTCATTTGTTTCGTGCCTGCGCTGTTCTTTGGCAAGCGGGGCGGAAAAAATACGGCGGAGTTTTTTGCATCGGGGCGCTCAGTGCCGTGGTGGCTGGCGGGGCTTTCCATGGTCGCCACGACTTTTAGCAGCGACACTCCAAACTGGGTCACAGAGCAGGTGCGTAAATTCGGCGTGGCAGGCAACTGGCAGTGGTGGGCGTTTGTGCTGACGGGTGTTGCGACGGTGTTTTTCTTTGCACGGCTCTGGCGGCGTTCCGGAGTGATGACGGACCTCGAGTTTTACGAAGCGCGCTATTCCGGCAAGGCGGCTTCGGTCGTGCGCGGCTTTCGCGCGATCTATCTCGGGCTCTTCTATAATTGTTTCATCATGGGCATGGTCACGCTGGCGGGTTGCAAGATTGCCAATATCCTTTTCGGCATACCGCCATGGCAGACAATTGTGTTCTGCGGCATTCTCAACGTCGCGTTTGCTTCGCACTCAGGACTGTGGGGCGTGCTGGTCATAGACATGATTCAGTTCTTCATCAAAATGACCGCGGTGATCGCTGCCGCGTATTTTTCGCTGAAAGCGGTGGCGGTTCATGCGGGAGTCGGAGAGGGCGCGTTGGCGGGACTGAATCATCTGATCAGCAATCTCAGCAGCTTGCAGGTCGTCACTCCGGATAAAGGTGAGCCGGTCATGTCCGCGATTGATGGGCGCGGACAGCCGATTCTGGACATCATGCCCAATTTCTCGATGGATCTCGCGCTGATGATTTTCATTATGCCAATCGCCATCGGCTGGTGGGCGAACTGGTATCCCGGTTCGGAGCCGGGCGGCGGCAGCTACATCGCGCAGCGGATGCTGGCGTCGAAATCCGAGAAGGATGCCCTCGGCGGCACATTGTTTTTCAATCTCGCACACTACGTCCTGCGCCCGTGGCCGTGGATTATCACGGCACTGTGCTCGATCATCATCTACCCCGACCTCGCTTCGATTAAGGCCGCGTTTCCCAATGCCGATCCAGCTTTGATCGGACATGACAGTGCTTTCCCAGCCATGCTGAAATTCATGCCCGTTGGATTTTTCGGCCTCATGGTCGGCGGGCTGATCGCGGCGAGTTCGTCCACGATCCTCACGCACCTGAACTGGGGTTCGTCCTACTTGGTGCATGATTTCTACCGTCGCTTCGTCAAGACGAACGCTGACGAGAAACACTATGTGAATGCCGGACGGCTCTGCACCGTAGGTCTCTACATCGTCGCTGCGCTGCTGAGCACGCAGATGAGTTCGGCGCAGCAGGCGTTTGAAATTCTGCTCTCCATCGGTGCTGGCACGGGCCTTCTTTATATCGTGCGCTGGCTCTGGTGGCGCGTTTCTGCATGGTGCGAAGTCACCGCGATGGCGGCCTCGATGATCAGTGCAGTCGGTTTTCCATATCTGGAAAAGCACGGCTACCTCCCGGACATGGGCTTCGCGCAGACGACAATTTTGCAAGTGGGCTTTACGACGGCTTGCTGGCTGATCGCGGCCTTCTTAGGTCCGCAGACGGATCGCGCGAAGCTGATCGAGTTTTACCGCAAAGTGCATCCAGCGGGACCGGGTTGGGCGAAAGTGCGCATGGAAGCCGGTGTGACGGAATCCGACGCCGCGCTGCACGGTGATCACATGGGCATGGCGACGGTTGGCTGGGTGTCCGGCTGCGTCGTGATCTGGTCGTCGCTCTTTGCTATCGGCAAATTTCTCTACGGACAGACTCAGGCGGCATGGATTCTGACCGGCGTCTTCGTGGTCAGCGGAGCCGTGCTGCTCTACGTCGTGAATCACCTGTGGGATTCAAAAGAAAAGAAGCGCTGACTTGCTGAAAAGCGGGGCGAAACGCTAGTCGCTTGGCTGCATGAAAAAACCAACACTCCTCGTCCTTGCCGCTGGCATGGGTAGCCGCTACGGCGGATTGAAACAGATGGATCCCGTCGGGCCTGCGGGCGAGACGATGATTGATTACTCCGTCTTCGACGCGATGCGCGCGGGCTTCGGTAAACTCGTCTTCGTCATCCGCCGCGACATCGAGGAGGCGTTCAAGGAAATCGTCGGCTCGCGTTTCGATCAGCGCATCGCGGTCGAGTATGTCTTTCAGGAAATCGAGCGTCTGCCCGCTGGATACACCGTCCCGCCGGGACGCACGAAACCCTGGGGCACCGCGCACGCGATCCTCGCGGCGGAGGAAACAATTCAAGAGCCGTTCGCGGCGATCAATGCGGACGACTTTTACGGCACGGATTCCTACCGCACGCTCGCGCAGCATCTGCAATCCGGCAGCCCGGATTACGCCATGGTCGGCTTTGTCCTGCGCAATACGCTATCGGAATTCGGCAGCGTCGCTCGCGGCGTCTGCGAACTGGCCGGCGACGGCTATTTGAAAACCGTGACCGAAATCACCAAGATCGAGCCCGACGGCAACGGCGCGAAATACACCGACGCGAAAGGCGTGTTGCAAAAGCTCACCGGCGACGAACTCGTCTCCATGAATATGTGGGGATTCCACCCCTCGCTCTTTGCGCATCTGCGCCGCGAGTTTTCCGACTTCCTCGCAAAGCACGGG
>CAMBOD010000304.1 GCA_945868985.1 Prosthecobacter debontii
ATGTCCGGCATGACGCTCAGCGCCACACAAAGCACACCGCGACAAAGCCCCTTCCCCTGGGTGCTCGCTACGATTCTCGCCGCCGGCATCGGCGCACTGGCTGTTTTTTTCGTGAATGAAAAAGACGCCCGCGTGAAAGCCGAAACCAACGCCCACGACGCAGCCCGCGACAAAACCGACACCGAGCGCGAACGCGAAGATGCGCAGGCAAAAGCATTGGAAGCCCGCACCATCGCCGAGCGCACCGAGCAAAAACGCGGGGAAGCCGACCGCCAGCGCGAAGACGCCGAAAAACAAAAAGCCGCCGCCATCGCGACCGCTGCAAAGAGCATCGCCGAAGCCGAGCAACTCCGCACCGCCACGAAGACCGCGCAAACCACCGCCGAAGCCGCGCTCGCAAAATCCGCCGAAGCACAAAAAGCCGCCGCCATCGCCCACGCCGACACACTCGCGAAATTCGCCACTGCACTCATCGAAGAAGGTCGCCACGCCGACGCCGAACCCGCCGCGCGCCTGTGCGTCGAATTACGCACCGCAAACAACGCCGACGCATGGTCCGTCTTTGAATCCCACTACCTCCTCGGCGCAGCCCTCATGGGCCGGGGCAACGTCGCCGACGCCGAACGCGAACTCCTCGCCACCGCCCAAGGCATGGAGCCGCTCGCCGCAGCCGCCGATGTCGCCAACCGCACCCGCTACATCGCCGCGGTAAAAAAACTTTCCCAGCTCTACAGCGCCACCGGTCGCAAACGCGAAGCCTCCGAATGGCGCCGCAAACTCGACGGCCTGCCACGCTGATACGTTCCCCAAAGTCAGAGTGAGAGAACGGCGACCCGACTACCCCCTATTTAACAGGCGCTGGTGTATTCGGAGCTTGTGGCTCCGCAGGCGCTGGTGCCGGAGCAGGTGGAACTTCCGGCTTATTTCCGGCCTCGGGTTTATTTTCCAGCGCTACTGGTTGCGGTGCTGCTGACACAGGCGCAGGCGCGATTGCAGGCGCATTGGTTTTAACTGCATCAGGTTTCTTTTCTGCATCGGCTGGTTCGGGCTGAACGGGACGAGGATTGCCTCCTGTAATGCGTCCATTGGGATTTTTGATTTCCGCTGTCAAAGCTCTGATTTCATTCAGGAAGAACGGTGTTTTCGCCTGCTGTTCGAGATCTGTGAGGATGCGCAGTGCCTCCTCGGTTTTCCCCTTCGCTTTCAAAATCCGCGCCTGCCGAATTTTCGCGTCTGAAGCAGCAGAGCTTGTGGCGTAGTCCGAAATAACACGCTGATAGGTTGCGAAAGCATCATCGGTCTTTCCTGCGAATTCCTGTGTGATGCCCAGGCTGATAAGCGCGCGATCCTGCAATTGGTGCTTTGGATATTTCGCTGCAAACTCCTGAAGCGCCTTCACCGATTCGTCGTATTTTCCGTCACGCCGCAGTTCATCGCCAAGGCGCAGCAGTGCGCTACCTGCCGCAGGCGTTCCCGCCCAGTTAGCGGTTACCTTGCGGAAATCTTCTGCGCTTTTTGCTGTAGCCAAAGCCTGCGCTGAATCGGCCAGTTTGCGTTGTTTTGAAAACTCATATCCAAAATAAACGGCCACACCGACGAGGATGAGGACAAGCGATCGAACGATGATGTTGCGATACTGAATCCAGAATGCGAGCAGATCGAATTCCTGCTCCTCCACTGGTGCTGGCGCGGAGGCTGGCACGGGTTTTAATTGTTTGGATTCTGAATCGGGTTCCGACATAGGGCGCGGAAAGTTTCAAACCAGCGGCCAAAACGCAAGCGCTCCGTTCAATGGCGGACGCTCGACACTTGGGGACTCTCCGGCAAACTGCGGGCAGATGCGCATCGAAGTCCTCAATACCGGCACCGAGTTGATGCTCGGCAATGTCGTCAATACTCACCTCGCGGCGATTGCGCAGGCGCTGTTTCCTATCGGTCTGCGTATCGAAAGACAGACGACCGTGCCCGATGGCGAGGCTATCCGCGATGCGCTGCGTGAGACTTTCGGACGTGCGGAAGTTGTGCTCGTCACCGGCGGCCTCGGCCCGACGACGGATGACATCACACGCGACATCACCGCCGAACTGCTCGGACTCACACTCGAACACGACGAGGAAATCATGCGTCATATCGTCGAGCGTTTTGCACGTCGCAACCTGCGCATGACCGATCGGGTGAAACTGCAAGCGCTCCGTCCGCGCGAAGCCACGGTGCTGCACAATGCAAACGGCACCGCACCGGGACTGTATTTCCCCGCGATGCAGGAGAAAAATTCGCCACATATCTTTCTTCTGCCGGGACCACCGAGAGAGCTGCTACCCATGTTGCGAGAGCATGTCGTGCCGATTCTTGCGAAGCTCACACCGAACAGCACAGCGTTTGAGATGCGCACATTTCGAGTCGTCGGCATGGGCGAATCCGCCGTCGAGGAGATGGTCGGCGCTGACTTGCTGGCGATGGACATCGAGGTGGGCTACTGCGCTCGTCCCGGCGAAGTGGATGTCCGCCTCATCGGAGGCTCCGCATTGCTCGACCGAGCCGAAGCGCTGGTGAGGGAACGTCTAGGCGCATCCATTTTCACAGCCGACACAAGCTCGCTTGAGCAAGTCGTCATCGAAACACTGACCTCGCGAAATGCGAGCATCGCCACGGCTGAAAGCTGCACAGGTGGGTTCATCGCAAACAAACTCACGAATGTCGCAGGCGCATCGCGGGTCTTTCTCGCTGGGTATGTGACCTACGCAAACGATGCCAAAGTAGCCGCGCTCGGTGTGGACACCGCGCTCATCGAAAAACACGGAGCCGTGAGCGAACCCGTCGCCCGGGCGATGGCTGAGGGCTCAGTGCGCGCGAGTGGCTCGTCATTTGCACTCGCTACCACGGGCATCGCTGGCCCCGATGGCGGCAGCGTGGAAAAACCAGTCGGCACCGTTTTCATCGCACTCGCCAAACGCGATGCGAACACCGTGGTGCAAAAGCACTGCTTCCCGACGGATCGCGAGACTTTCAAAAATCTCGTCGCGCAGGCTGCGCTCGACCTGCTGCTGCGCACGCTTGATGGGCGCGCGCTTCCGCTGGAGAATTTCTCGGAAGGCGACGGCGGCTGTGGAGTCTCCGCTGGATAATCTCACGCCCCATTTGAGGCACAGGGAATAGCAACAATTCACGGCGCGACGCCGCCAATTCGTGGTGAGCGCGGTTTTGGCGGCGGGGTATTTTTCCCGCGAAACCTAAACAACACTATGGATCCTGAACTCTGGGCACTCTTCGCATTCACCGTCGCCGGCATCTACGCGCTTTGCATCGTTTATAAAATCAAACAGATGCAGTAGCCGGGCAGGCTACTTGATGATTCCGCGCGCGCTTTGTGCGACGAATCCGATGACGTGCTCGACTTCGGGCAGGTCGGGAAGCTGGGCGCGCATTTGCTCGACGGCTTGCGCGACGTTGAGGTCGCCGCGATAGAGGATGCGGTATGCCTCCTTGAGCGCACGGGCGGCTTCGGCGCTGATGCTGTGACGCTCCAGGCCGACTTTGTTGATGCCGCGCACGCGGGCGGGGTTGCCGTCGGCGATCATGAATGGCGGGACGTCCTGCACGATTTTTGAACAGCCGCCGGTCATGGCGAGTTTGCCGATGTGGCAGAACTGATGGACTGCCGTGAAGCCGCCGAGGATGACGTGGTCTTCGACAGTGACGTGTCCGGCGAGGGTGCCGTTGTTGGAAAATACGACGTCGCTGCCGACGGTGCAGTCGTGCGCGATGTGGCAGTAGGCGAGGAAGTGGTTGCGACTGCCGATGCGTGTGCTGGCACCCGGTGCGGTGCCGCGATTCACGGTGACGAATTCGCGGAACGTGTTGCCGTCGCCGACTTCGAGGTGCGTGGGCTCGGCGGAATATTTGAGATCCTGCGTGCGTCCGCCGATGGAACAGAACGCGTGAAAGCGGTTCCCTT
>CAMBOD010000305.1 GCA_945868985.1 Prosthecobacter debontii
CCCTACCATGACCCACTTTCTTTTTGCTGAACTATCGGGACGTTACCCGACCCGCGCATTCTCACGCAACCGCTCGAATGTGGCGTGACCGTGATCGCCGCGCACGCAGCGACCAAAAGCGGGCTGGGCGACCCGGAGTATTTCCACACTTTTTCGGAAATGCCCACCAAGTGGCCAAATCTCTACGGCGACACGAGCGCCTGGAACGTCCCGCTTCGCGGACGCCACGCGCATCGTTGCGTCGGCCCGAATGCCGGACTGCTTCGCGAACGGCTGTTGCATGGCAGCGATTTCCCTGTCCCCTGCTCCGGCCTGTGGGCCGCGCTGCGTGGCTTCGTGCCGTGGAGCGCATATCGTCGCTGGCAGCAAGAACCGAACATCATCGAGCGCGACTACCAACTCAAACGCGCGATGGGATTTTCCGACACCCACTTCACCCGCGCCCACTCGCTGCTGCGAACCGGCAAGGCTTAAGCGGGCAGCGCGAAGACGCGGAGACGTTCGCCTGCGGAGCCAGTGAGGCGCGCGAGTAATTCTGGTTCGGCGAGCTATTCTGCGAGAGGTATGCCGCCCGGATCGCTCAAGCGCGCAAGCAGCGCATCCAACGGATCGGCGGGTGTGGTTTCGAGCGCTTCTTCCACCGATGGTAAAATTTCTACCGCACCTGACGGCGTCGTGCGGAGTTGATTCAGCAACGCGGCGCACAGTTCGCGGAAGGACGGCTCGGCGAGCAGAGTATCGGCAAGCGCGCGCGCATCGGGGCTGGCGTGGTAGCTCGCGGTCACGGGGATTTCAAAATCATCCGCGATCCACTCGCGATCAGCGATGCCAGCAGACGCCCAGTGTTCGCGGATCGCGGCATCACCGAGCATCACAGGCAACAACGGGATCAGAATGTCGCGATGGATTTCATCGTCTGGAAAAACGAGGCCCGCGTCATCGGGCGCGGAAAGCCGGGCGATGGCTTCGTCGAGCAAGCTCGGAAAATCTGGAACCGTTGCCGGAAGTTCGGCGTTTTGCTGCGATGGAACTGCTTCTTCCACTGAAACGACAGGCACGATGGATTCCGTGCGTCCTTCGCCATCGGTTAGCAGCGGGAGTTGGAGAAATGTGATGAGCGTCGTTTCCATCGCAGTGGCAATTTTTGGCAGCAACGCAGCGAAGTGCGAGCCGCAAAATGTAAACAGCTATTCGCGAATAATAAGCCGCCCGCCTCCTAAAATTTCCACCCCTCCCTCAATTTGGAATTCGCCGAAACCTCCCTGCCACACACCGCCAGCCTGCCCGGCGCTGCCATCTTTTCCACCGGCTCCCTCGAATGGGCGCACTTGATTTGGCTGAAAAACGATCTCCGAAAGCGCGGAGGCCGGGAAGCTGAGTTCGCCCGCATTCGCGCTCTGGCAGACAACTTTCCCGTTTTCGATTTTGAACGACTGCACCGTGAGCGCGCCTTTGCCAGCGAAGCGCAGCCGGATGCCGGTCCTCGCTGCTGCGGGTGGACTGGCGAAGTCCGCGATCAATGTGCGGGCGATGGGGATCTCGAGTTCGCCTGCATCGCACTTGATTGTAAGTGTGTCCGCCGTGGCGCTCACGATTTCGCCCTGCGTCTCGTCGCCATTCACGAGCGCGAGCGCGTCGCTCGTCGGGGGCTCGGGTTTCTTCTCCTCCTTTTTCTTTTCCGCCCCCTCCTCTTTCTCTCCCTTGTCATTCTTTTTGGGCTGCACGGGCAGCGCACCACTCCATGGCGCGACCCACAAATTCGACACCGTCACGCGCGCGCCCATCGGCTGTGGAATAATCGCCACGCCCTTCCCAGGCTTTGGATTGTCCTCGCTCGAACTGCGCCGTTTGAGCTGACCCACAAGCTGACCGTTCACAAACATCCACAGCCGTCCCGTTTTTCGATCTGCGAGAAAACGAAAATGCCGGTGATTGGCCTCGCCGCCGAGTTTTTGTCCAAACTCGATTTGCTGCGGCTGATTGAAAAACGCGCCGCCCTGTTTCCGCGGCGACATGTCGTAGAGATACACGCTGTCCCAACTCCCCTGCACCATGATGCCACTCTGCCTGTTCTCTTCGACGAAAAGCTGAATCGCAAAAGCCGCCGGGCCTTTCGTCGTGGAAAGCTCGAAGCTGATGTCCACCTTCTCCGTCAGCGTGTCGAATTTGCGCCCGAGATTCTGCCCATTTCCATTGCGACTGCTGCCGCTGATCAAAGTGAATGCTCCATCGAGATAGCGCCACGGATTCGGTTTCTTCTCGTCCTTTTTTGCCCGCGAAGAGCCGTAGTAGCCGGGCACCGTCGTGCCGCCCATCCACACTTCGCGCTGGCTCGCACCATCCCAAACGGGTGCCTCTCCCTCCGCTCCAAAATAAACCGTGCGTATGCCGCTGCGCGCGATGTTCAGCTCTCCAGAAAGTGCGGTGCCGAGCCGTAATTTTTGTCCATCTAGCGCGAGTAATTTCCCCGGCAGCCAGTCGCCATTTTGAAAACGCACCGCCGCACCGCCGGTAAATGCGGGCGCATCTTTGCGGGACGCAAGCAGCACGCCCGCGAGCCTGCCCGGCGCAAATGCGATGAGCTTGTCGCCTTTCACCGGCTTCCATTGCAGTGGCTGATCGTTACTCGCGGCGCTGAGCGTTCCGCGCAGTTGATCGCCGTTTTTGAAAATGAGTGTGTCGCCTCCGTCAGCCACAGCCTTCTCGGCAGCGGTGGCCTTGTGCGGAAATTCAATCGCGCGAATCGCCGACAGCGGCAGCGCGAGATCGCCCGCGAACGAAGTTCGCACTTTGAGCTGCCCGTCGCGGAAACCGATCCCCGTCACATCGAATTCACCGCGCGTGCTGAGCCACACGCGCGCAACAGTCGCAGGTGGCGGCTCCGCATTGGCTGGCGATGCGAGCCGGAGAAAAATCGCCTCCTTTCGCGAAACATCTGCACCGCTGAATTTCACCGCGTCCGCCGTGATGCCTTCCAGCTTTCCCGCTTTGCGCTCCGTCGCCGCTGCTTTGATCAAATCCTTTCCGGCCTCATCGTCCTTCGCATCGGGCACCGGATTTCCGTCCCAAGGCTGCACGCGAATGTTCGAGAGCGTCCAGGGCGATTCGGAATTCCAGTAATTCGGCTGCCAGTTGATCAAACCACCAGCGGGCGCTTCCTTTGCCTCCGGAAAATCCCAATCGGCGATTTGTTTCCCGTTCATGAAAACGATCAGCCGCCCGTCCTTGCGGTCGAAAAGCAGACGATACCGCGAAATTTTCTTATCCTCTTTTTCGGGCGGAATATCCGCGCTGAAATTTTTCATCTGCTCGCCGGTGTAAACGTTCGCGTTCACGCTGTTCGCCTGAAACCGCAGATAGACCGATCCTTTGCTGTAGCCCCGAATATTTTTCCCCGGATGGATCCACATGGCCATCCCGCGATTGTTGCTGCCGCCGTCGCCCGATGTGAACTGGATGTCTACTTTTTCCGACAACGCATCGAAAGAACGCGAAATCAGCGACGGCGTTTTGGCGATGAACGCACCATCCGCGTAATCCCACGCGCCGCCCGTTTCGCCAACCGTATCCCAGCCAGACATGCCCATCGGCCCGACCGGCCCATCGTAGGCATCGGGCGGCGCCGTGGGAGAAAGTGCGAGCCACTCGACATTGCCACGCTCGACTTCGAGCTTCGTCGCGCCGCCGATTTCGATCTGGAATTTTCCTTCGTGCAGCGCACTCAGTTCCCCCGTGATCCAGTCGTTGCTGCTGAGTTTGAGCGTGGCGTTTGCCTTGGCTTCCTTGAGCGGCAGCGGTTTTCCGAGGATGAACCTGCGCACTTCCTGCGGTGAAAAAATGAGCGGTTGCTCGGCATCCGCACGCTTCCACACGACCTCGCTTTTTCCGAGGGAAACGAGCTGCCCGTGAAGTTGCGATCCGTCCGTTAATTCGAGCAGCTG
>CAMBOD010000306.1 GCA_945868985.1 Prosthecobacter debontii
TCGCGTCGAATATCATTCCTCGCGAAGTCTGCGATCTCACCAACGCCGCGCTGGCTGGCCGCTTTGACGAAGCGCAGAAATTGCACGATCAACTCGCTGGTATTTTCTCCGACTTGTTCGTCGAGAGCAACCCGACGCCCATCAAGCAGGCGCTCGCGTGGCAGGGTCGCATGACCGCCGATGTTCGCCTTCCACTTTGCGAACTCACCGAAGCCTCGAAGATTAAACTGCGCGCGACACTCGCTGCGCTCAAACTCGTCTAAACCATGCCGCTCATCCTTCACATCAACGGATCGAAAGGTCGCATGGGCGAAGCGCTCATCACCTGTGCGAAAGAATCCGCCGAGCTCGCAGTCGGTGCTGCAACGGACATGGGCGATGATTTCGCTACCGCGCTCGCGAAGTGCGATGCGTGCATAGATTTCAGTCATCACGCGGCACTGGAGAGTGTTCTCGCTGCTTGCGTCGCTGGAAAAAAGACGCTCGTCATCGGCACCACGGGAATCAGTGATGTAGGTGTGGCTCGCATCCGCGAAGCCTCGCACAGCATCCCGATTGTGTATTCCGGCAATTACTCGACCGGCGTCAACACGCTGCTGTGGCTCACGCGAAAGGCCGCCGAGATTCTTGGCCCGGACTTCGATCTCGAAGTCGTGGAGATGCATCACCGCATGAAAAAGGATGCGCCAAGTGGCACCGCAAAGATGCTGGCCGAGACGCTCGCCGATGTTCGCTCACTGCAATACAACAGCGACGTGCGGCACGGACGCTACGGCGATGTGGGCGCGCGCATTTCCGCCGAGATCGGGATGCACGCAATCCGCGGTGGCGATGTTGTCGGCGATCACACGGTCATTTTCGCAACTCCCGGCGAGCGTGTGGAGTTGACGCACAAGGCGAGCAGCCGCGAAATTTTTGCACGCGGTGCGCTGCGTGCCGCACAATGGGCGCACGGGAAGCCCGCCGGTCTTTACGATATGCGGGACGTGCTTGGCTTGAAGTAGCCGACATCTGCACGGGCGCAGCTAAGAATGAAAACCGGCATTGCTCTCGGCTCGAATCTCGGTGACCGGCTCGCAAATCTCCGTTCAGGGCGGGATGCCTTGCTGCGTCTGCCGGGAGTGACGGGAAAAGCGCGTAGTTCGCGAGTCTATGAGACCGAGCCAGTCGGTAGCGGCCCGGATGCTGGTGCATATCTGAATGCAGTGGTTGAAGTGGATTTCGAGGGGCAAGCGATGACGTTGCTTGATGGTTTACAGTCCATCGAGGCGGCGATGGGACGCCCGTCAAAGCGTCCGCGAAACGCACCGCGCACGCTAGATCTGGACATTCTCTATGTGGGCAATATTGCGCTCTCGAACGACGAGATCGCCATCCCGCATCCGCGCCTTCATCAGCGCCGCTTTGTTCTCACACCGCTCTATGACATCCGCCCGGATTTGCTGCTGCCGGGTCAGCAAAAGACTGTCGCTGATTTATTGGCGGCGCTCGCAGATCCAGCGGCGGTGGAGCTTTTCGCCGACGAATGGTGATGCTAGGAAACTGACCGCATGAACGAACGCATCGCAAATTTCCAAGCCGCCAAGGCGCGTGGCGAACGCATCGCGGTGCTCACGGCTTACGATTACCCGACCGCGCGTCTGCTCGACGAAAGTGGCATAGACGTGCTGCTCGTGGGCGATTCACTCGGGATGGTCGTGCTGGGTCATCCGGACACGACCTTCGTGACGATGGCGGATATGCTTCATCACACGCGCGCCGTTGCCCGAGGCACGCAGCTTGCGCTCGTAATTACGGACCTTCCATTTGGCAGTGCCGAGACGCCGGAGCTTGCGTTGGTAAATGCGAAGCAACTCATCGAAGCAGGCGCGCACGCAGTAAAAATCGAGGGAGGCGCATCTCACGTCGCTCACATTTCCATGCTCGCTGGCGCTGGTATTCCAGTCATGGCGCATATCGGGATGCAGCCGCAGCGCGTGCGCATCGAGGGAGGCTATCGCATCAAAGGAAAAACCGAAGAGCAGGCGGACGCATTGCTCGCCGACGCAGCCGCAGTGGAAGCAGCAGGCGCGTTCGGTCTTCTCCTCGAACTCGTGGTGCCCGCTGTCGCAAAGGCGATCACGGAGAGCGTAAAAATCCCGACCATCGGCATCGGATCAGGCACGGATTGCGACGGACAGGTGCTCGTGCTGCACGACGTCATCGGTTTATTCCCGTGGTTCAAACCGAAGTTCGCCACCCAGCGCGCAGACGTAGCGGGAGAGATTCGTCGAGCAGCAGGAGATTTTGTCCGCTCTGTAAAAGACTAGTGGATTTGTTCTATTCCGAAAATCTCCACGCTCACTCCAGAAGAGGCAATTGCGTGCGCAGGTGATTTGCTAAATTTCGGAAAGCCCGAAGGCATGAGATCGGTGAAATCGTAATCTCCAAGCGCTACGTCTGATAGAGGGTAGGGGAGGTGGTGAACTTGACCTCGAAAGAGTTTTCCTGCGCGAGCACTGTAGAGAAAATAGCGTTCAATCAGCCAGAAATCCAAGGTGCCAGGTTCTGCGAGTCTGGTTTTTGCACCAATAGAGTAATCGCATCGCGCACGATAACCGTCTGATTTCCGAAGGCTGCTATAGCGGATTCCCTGTGCATCTCTAGTCGCGTGCATCTTGGCGTGATGGTAGGGAAGTTTGTAGAAAGTCTTGGCCAGCCACACGGCGACAGGCTGGTTACATTCCAAGGAGTAAAACCAAACACCGGGAATTCCACGGGAGTCGTGCACGTATGTGCGCACATTGAGTTCCAAAAAATTTGATAGCCACGGCAGGCAGGGCAGGCCACGCGGGCGGATGGCATTCATAAAAAATGGAACAAAACCAATGTATGCCCGGCCATCGAAGGTGTCCACGTGGAGGCCCTGTGGCAGACTTGCCTGCACAATCTCCGGCTCGATATCCCAGTGTAGAAATGCCAGATCATTCCATCGCTGATACATTGCTACGCTGCGTCTGGGTTTCTCGCGTGCGGCGAGACGTGCTTCCAGAGTCGGCGCAGTCATGTATCGGCTTACTCGCCTGTGAAGAAGCCGACGCGGCGGAATTTCTCGTAGCGCTCTTCGAGCAGTTTTTCCATCGGCACTTTGGCGAGTTCGTCGAGCTGACGTGCTACGGCTTTGCTGAGATTGTTGATAGCGGCTTCGTGATCCTGATGAGCACCGCCGAGTGGTTCGGGAATGACTTCATCCACGAGTTTGAATTCTTTCAAATCAGTTGCTGTCAATTTGAGTGCTTCCGCAGCCTCAGGTGCGTGCTTGCGGTGTTTCCACAAGATCGCTGCGCAGCCTTCGGGGCTAATTACGGAATAGTAGGCGTTTTCCAGCATGAGCATGCGGTCGCACACGCCGATGCCGAGCGCGCCGCCGCTGCCGCCTTCGCCGATGACTACTGCCACGGTGGGCGTGCGCAAGGTCATCATGTCGCGGATATTCACGGCGATGCTTTCGGCGATGTGCCGTTCTTCCGCGCCGATGCCGGGGTAGGCTCCAGGAGTGTCAATGAGCGCTACGAACGGGCGGCTGAATTTTTCTGCCATGCGCATGAGACGTAGAGCCTTTCGATAGCCTTCGGGATTTGCGCAGCCGAAATTGCGATGAATGTTTTCCTTTGTGTCGCGCCCTTTTTGGTGGCCGATGACGACGCATTTGTGTCCGCCAATAGTCGCGAAGCCGCCGGGCATGGACGGGTCTTCCGCGAAGCGGCGGTCGCCATGCACTTCAATGAAATCGCTGAAGGAAAGCTGGAGGTAGTCGAGCGTGTAAGGGCGTGCAGTGTGCCGTGCGATTTGAACGCGCTGCCATGCGGTGAGATTGGAATAAACCGCTTTTTTGGTTTCCTCGATTTTCGCCTCCATACGCAACACCTCGGGGTCGAGGTTCACATTGTT
>CAMBOD010000307.1 GCA_945868985.1 Prosthecobacter debontii
CTACGCGCTGGATAAATTGCGGGAACGCATGACGACTTATGAACGATCCTGACTTTGAAAATCAGCTCCGAAGCATCCAGCCTTCGCGCCCGACGCGTTCGCTGGAGGAACGCATCGCCCGCGATCTCGCGCCCGCTCCCGTAGTGAGCGCAGGGGTGATCCCGAAGAAGTCGCTGCTCGAAAGTCTGCTGCCCGCGTTCGGCTGGGCCGGCGTGGGCGCGGCGACGGCGGTGGTGGTGATGCTTTCGCTAAACCTCACCGGTGCCATCGGCCCGCAGCCGCCCGCTCCGCAAATCAATCCCGCGCCCGCTGTGACGAAGGCGGAGAGCGCGGAGAATGCGACCGTTCGCAGCGAGGTGGTGGATGCGAGCGAGGAGGGTTTTGTGGACAACGGCGCGCAGGGCGTTTCGCGCGTCGTGCGCTACAATTCCATCGAGCGCCGCAAATGG
This sequence comes from Prosthecobacter debontii, assembly GCA_945868985.1. Taxonomy (GTDB): domain Bacteria; phylum Verrucomicrobiota; class Verrucomicrobiia; order Chthoniobacterales; family Chthoniobacteraceae; genus SXWH01. Next base: position 450 of record CAMBOD010000307.1, read on the forward strand.
ACGGACGCCAGCGGCGCAATCACTCTCGTAGAAATCCCGCGCGAAGACGTCGTCCTCGTGCCAGCCAGCGTGCAATAAATGAAAACACCACATCACATCCTCATCGCCGTCACCACCGCCGTGTGCACCGGCCTCCTCCTCGCCCAGCAGGACGGCGAAAAGAAACCCGCACCGCCGCAGCAACCGCCGAACGAAAACGCGCGCCCGCCTTTCCCGCCGAATGGTCAGCCACGACCGGATGGACAATTTCAGCAACGCCCCAATGGCTTCCGCCCCGAGGGAGAGCGCCCGCCTTTTCCCGAAGGCAACGGGCCGGATGACCGGCCATTCCGCCCCGAGGGATTTCGCCCGCAGCAGGGAAATCGTCCACCGCGCCCTGATGATGGGAATTTCCCCAACCGCCCGAACAACGGCCCGCAAGGCCCGGACCCGCGACAGAATTTCCAGCCCGACCAGCGTCCGACGCTTCCTGCGGGACAAAGACCGGGCGTCTTCCCCGGCAACCAAGGCCCGAAAATTCCGCAGCCTTACCTCGGCGTGATCGCGCGCTCGATTCCGCCGGAGTTTGCGTCGCACTTAAAAATCCCCGAAGGCTCCGGCCTCGTCGTGGACAACCTCCTCGATGACAGCCCGGCGAAGACAGCCGGCCTTGCCCGCCACGACATCATCCGCCTTTTCAACGACCAACTCCTCATCAACGAAGGCCAGCTCGAAGGACTCGTGCGCCTCGCGGGCAAGGACAAGGAAATCGCGCTCACCATCCTGCGCGCAGGCGAGGAGAAAAAACTCACGGTGAAGCTCGGCGAAAAGATGATGCCCGAGCGACGGCCCTTCGGCGAACGCTTCGGTGGAGGTGGACAGCAATTCGGCCCGGATGATTTTCAGCAGCCGGGACAACGCCCGCAGCTCAACCGCCCAAATGGCGACGGCGCATCATTCAACGCCCCGCGCTACGACGCCGACCGCGCCCGCGTCGTGCGCAAGGACGACAAGGGCCTCTTCGAGCTTTCGCACTTTAATGGCCACGCGTTCTTCATCGCACGCGACGAAAAAGGCAACGTCGTCTGGAAAGGCCCCGTGGACACCGCAGAGCAGCGCACCGCCATGCCCGAACCCGTCCGCAACAAGCTCAACGAAATCGAACGCAGCAAGCCACTCGACCGCGTCGCTCCCGAACCCGCGAAGCCTGCGGAGCAAAAACCTTGAGCCGGTCACATGGGCCACATAGACCGGTTCACACCCCGCCCTCGAGTGAGGTGCGGGGTGAATTTTTCGCTACGGTGCTGCTTTCTGCGTCAGCTCCGTGCGCAGTTTTTCGCTGGCTTCGATGGTTTTTGAAAGCAGCGCTGGCACTGTGGGGCGGGGCTGCGCGCGAACGTAGAGCTGGTAGGTGAACAGGCTTCGGAGGAATGGAATCCGGCAGAGGAAGGTGTTGATCGCCATGACGATTTTTCCGAGGACGCCGTTGCCGATGACCTTCGGGTAGGGCGCGGGGATGCCGCGCATTTCGATCACGTTGTAGCCGGTCTGCTCGAAGAGTTCGCGCAGGGAGTTGCGTGTGAAAAGGCGCGTGTGCGTGCGATCCAAGATGCCTTTGCGCCCGTAGTTGAACTGGCCGAGCAACAGCATAAAGCGCGTGACGAAGAAGGCTATGTTCGCCGTGGTGAGGACGATCTCGGGGCGTTTGTGTCCGGCCTTTTCACGGAGCATTTCCATGAAGACTTCGGGGTCTTTTAGGTGCTCGATGATGTCGAGCATGAAGACTTGGTCGTAGTCGGAGATATCCACAGGCACTGGCTCCGCTTCGATGTTCCACTTGCGGTAATCCACGTTGGGCTTCGTGCTTTTATCGGGTGAATACTGATCCAGCCCGGTGACGTGCGCCGCTTTCTCCGCCATGATCTCCGCGACGTAGCCGCGACCGCATCCGATATCGAGCAGACGCGCTCCGGGTTTGACGGACTTAATCGCGCGCTCGTGACTGCTATCGTAGCCGAGTTTCAAATCGTAGGTCTCCTCGACGGGGCCGACGTCAAACTTGCGGTCGTAGAGTAGATTCTTGCTGTGGAGCTTTGCACGCACGACGGCCTTGCAGCAGTCCCACGCGTATTTCATCCCGTTCACGCGGCAGATTTCATCGCCGTAGAAAGTAGGGATCGGCAGCTCGACAATGCGCATTCCGGCGAAGTGAAGCTGGATGATGATGTCGGTGTCGAAATGGAAGTCGTTCGCGTTTCTCTCGAACGGAAGTTTCTTCAGTGCCTCGACGGAATAGAGCCGGTAGCCGCTGTGAAATTCGCTGAGGTTTGTGCCAAGGACAAAATTCTCGAATGTGGTGAGCACCTGATTGCCGATCCATTTGTAAAGCGGCATCCCGCCGGCGAGCGCGTCCGATTTGCGCATCATGCGCGATCCGAAAACGGCGTCGGCCTCACCCTTGATGAACGGCTCTATGAGGTCGGGCAATTTCTCCGGCGCATACTGACCGTCGCCATGCACAAGCGCCACGATGTCGAAGCCGTTATCTATCGCGTAGCGGTAACCGAGTTTTTGATTGCCTCCGTAGCGCTGGTTCTCAGGATTGCGCAGGATGGTGATGCGGAAGCCGCTCTCGCGATTGGCGTGCTCCAGTCCTGCGGCAAACGTGTTGTCCTTCGATGAGTCATCAATGATGAGCACTTCGACATTCGGATTGCGCAGTTCCGCCGGGATGCGGCTGAGAACGCTGCTGATGGTGGTCTCGGCGTTGTAAGCGACGATAAAGATGAGGACGCGCTTTTGCGCAAAATCAATTGGCATGGTTGGGCGCGGGAAGCATAGCCAGACGCGTGCCGCCGTCGAGCTTTGGGGTAAATGGAGTCTTTCCACTCATTTCGGTCGTCAGTCCTTGATGACGTTGACCAATTTAAGGAGGTCGGACGGCACTAGCTCGTAGAGTGCATGCGACGGGTTCGTCGCAAAAATGGAATACTGGCGGAATTCGTAAACACAGAGCGCAGCGATGAGCACTGTTGCGCCGAGCCATTGCCGGTGACCGAGCCGTGAACAGAGATGCCACACCATCGCAAACGCAGCTGTGCGCAGTGGCAACTCCCAGATGCTCGCATAGCGGAGATTCATTCCGTATTTCACGTTGCACATGATCAAGTAGCTCCCCGCGACGAAGAGCGCGAGGAAGGCCAGTTCGCGCCGTTGCGGAACGAGAGCAAAGAGAGCACCGAGCGCGAGCACGAGGACGATGGGGCTCACGGTCATGATATCGAGCAGATAGCGATACCACGGCCCGTCGCCTGTTTGCTGCGCGTAGGGCAGGTTTTGAGCCTTAGCCACAAGCGTCTGATACACTCCGATAAACGGCTCGAACCCGCCGGCCAGCACCACAAGCACAAGAACACCAGTCGCAGGCCCGATGACGCTGAACGATAGGAAGCGTGGCGTAACAGTGCCGTATTTGAGCCACCGATTTGCG
>CAMBOD010000308.1 GCA_945868985.1 Prosthecobacter debontii
GTCACTCTCACGGGCGATCCACTTGGCGACGAGATCGGAGACGGTCTCCTTGAGCCAAGGGTTGTAGAAAGATTCGCCGAGCGTCACATCGAAGCGAATGCCGAGGCGCGAATAAATCGTGTCGAACTGGACTTGCGAGAGCCGGATCATCTCGCGCCAGATTCCGAGGTTTTCCTCGTCCCCGGATTGAAGCTTCACGAGTTCGGCGCGAGCGGCATCGAGTTGCGCTGGGTCGGATTTGCAGCGTTCGTTTTGCGCTTTGTAGATGCGCTCTAGTTCGCCGATGGGATCCGCAAAGAGAGCGTCTTTATTGAGGATGGTTTTCCACGCAAGGCAGAGCATCCCGAACTGCGTGCCCCAGTCGCCGATATGGTTATCGCTTACCACGGTGTGGCCGAGGAATCGCCCGATGCGTGCAAGCGCATCGCCGAGGAAGGTGCTGCGGATGTGTCCGACGTGCATCGGCTTCGCGACGTTTGGCGATGAAAAATCAATGACGAGCCGTCGCGAGGGAACAGTCGGGACACCAAGTCGCTCGTCGCAGGCGAGTGCGGTAAAATGCGCGATGAGCGTGGAGGGTTTGAGTCGGAAATTGATAAACCCAGCACCAGCGATTTCCGGCGTTTCGCACAAATCTGCCACGTCGAGTTTGGCGATGATTTCCTGCGCGAGTGCGCGTGGATTTGCCCGGCGAGGCTTGGCCAGTTGCATGGCCACGTTGGATTGATAGTCACCAAATCGTGTATCCTGTGCGGACTGCACGGTGACAAGAACGCCACCGCTGTCACCGACTGCGTCACGTAGCTTTGTTTCGAGAATTTGCTGGATGGTCTGCATGAAAATTGGACGAAGCTTATCGCAGCATGACTGCGTTTTTTCCATCGCTCCCCACACTCAGGTCAAATGCGTCAGGCCTTGGGGCCGCTCTTCTCGAAAATGGCGAGAATTTCTTCGGCTGTCGTCGCGGCGGCGAGACGCTCGCGAATTGAGCGGTCGTTGAGGAATTTCGCGATGGCTGCGAGCGTGCGGAGGTGGGTTTGAAATTGGTCTTTGGGGACAACAAAAAGAACGACGAATTTGACCGGCGCATTGTCGAGCGCCTCGAATTCGATGCCGGCGCTGGAGCGTCCGAATGCCGCGACGACTTCGGTAACGTGCTCGCTGGATGCGTGAGGGATGGCGATTCCGAAGCCGATACCGGTGCTCATCGTCTCCTCGCGATCTCGCAATGCAGTCAGGACGGTTTCGCGGTTTTCCACGGCGATCTTGCCGTTGGAAACGAGCACGTTCACCAGCTCAGCGATGGCGGCATAGCGCTCGGTGGCTTGCATTTCCGGGAGGATTGCTTGAGCCGACAGAAGATTACCGAGCGTCATTCGTTTTAGCCGTTTTTGTAAGAGGTTCGTGGAAGGTAGATGGAGCTATCTTTGTGGCAAGCGCGATTTATCCGATGTTTCGTGCTTTCTCGAATCAGGGTCTGACGGCATATCGGCACCATGCTGCCTCTTTTGAAAACTGCAATCCCTGGTCCGCGCTCGCTTGAGTTGGCTGCGCGACTTCGGCGATGTGAGTCGAGAAATGTGACATTTCTCGCGGATGACTGGCCGGTTTTTTGGGAGCGCGCGGAAGGGGTGAATGTCTGGGATACGGACGGAAATCGTTTCCTAGATTTCACGGCGGCCTTCGGAGTTGCCGGGCTCGGGCACACGCGTGAGGAGTCGCAGGTTGCGCTCGCGGCGCAGGCGGGCGTGCTCATGCACGCGATGGGCGACGTGCATCCGACGGAGCTAAAAGTGCGACTCTGCGAGAATCTGAGCGCGCTCACTTTCGAGAGATGGGGTGCGGGCGCTGGTAAAGTGATTCTTGGAAACTCGGGGTTTGAGGCGGTCGAGGCAGCGCTGAAAACAGCGATGCTCCACACGGGGAAGCGTGGTGTGATCGCTTTTCGCGGGGGCTATCATGGCTTGGGCTTCGGGGCGCTGGCGGCGGGAGGGATTCCGTTCTTTCGCGAGCCGTTCCGTTCGCAGTTGGCGGATTTTGCGACGCTGCTCCTCTTCCCCTCCGAGGAATCAGAACTGGCCGCGTTGCGAGTGGAACTGGAAAGGGCATTCGGCGAACAGAACGTCGGCGCGATTCTCGTCGAGCCAATTCAGGGTCGCGGCGGCTGCGTCGTGCCGCCACGCGAATTTCTCCGTCTTTTGAGAGAAGTATGCGACGCGCACGGCGCGCTACTCATCGCCGATGAAATCCTCACCGGCTTCAACCGCACGGGTGCGCTCTTCGCCTGCGAGCACGGCGCCGTGGTGCCGGATTTGATCTGCCTCGGAAAAGCGCTCACCGGCGGTTTTCCGCTGAGCGCGTGCGTGGGACGTGCGAGCGTCATGGACGCGTGGCCGCTCTCGAATGGCGAGGCACTTCACACCAGCACATTTCTCGGCAACCCGCTCGGCTGCGCGATGGCACTTTCATCGCTTGAAAAACACGCCGACCCCGCTGTGTTACAGTTGGTCTGCGAGCGCGGGGAAAAACTACGCACTGCACTCACAGATGCCGGCCAGCCGGTGCGCGGGATGGGGCTCATGCTCGGCATGGAATTGCTGAAACAAAACGGGCAGCCGGATGGCGAACGTGCTATCTCAATCATCAAGCGCGCCCTGCGCGACGGTCTGCTGCTGCTCGCCGATTCACCAGCTGCAAACGTCCTCAGTTTTACTCCGCCCTTTGACATCTCGGATGACGAGATCGCTTTTCTAGCAAAATGGCTGCGCGCTGCGTTGCAGTAACGACTAAGAAAACTTCACGCTCTTCCCAGGCTCCATTTCGTAGTTGGCCACGAATTGCTCGGAGACATTCGGCGAAATCATATCGGCGAGGAATTTGATATAAATCGCGTCCTCTTTCACCACGCGGAGGCGATCCATGTTGTCCACTTCGATGGCGACGAAAAATCCCCACGGCGAGTCTTTGTCCACGTTCTTGCCACAACGCACACCAGCCACCTCGGGGATTTTCACCAGGCTCACGCGAGCGGCGATCATCATCTGGCCAAGTTTGGCCTCATCTACATGAGGAAGTGTTTGAAAAAGCGCGACGTGGTGAATCATGGCAAAGAAAAGGCCCGGCGAGTTACCGATGCAACTGCCGGGCCGCAAGCTTGGTGTGTAAAAATGCTAACTTTTCTTCCAATCGAGGACGCCTTTTTTGATGGCGTAAATGTAGCCGACGGTGACCAGCGAGATGAAACCCGCCATGCTCCAAAAGATCGTGGAGCCGTGTGTGTGGATCATCGTTTTGAAATTTACCGCCCACGGATACATGAACACCACCTCAATATCGAAGAGGATGAAGAGCATCGCGATGAGGTAGAATTTCACCGTGAAGCGCGGCTGTGCGCCTCCCTGCGGGATCATTCCGCACTCATAGGCCATGTCTTTTGCAGGAGTGCGCTTGGCGGCTTTGCCGAGGAGCACGCTGATCGCCAGTGTGACCACGCCGAAGCCGAGCACGATGCCGACCTGCAACAGGATGGGTAGAAAGTCCTTCACTTAGATCGCAGGCGTGACGCCGGTTTCGAGTGTCGCGAGTTGCTTGGCGAGTCCCTTGTAGCTCTTCTTGCCATTCTTGCCGACGGTGATTTTCACCATGCCGCGTCCAACAAGATTTTGCAGTTTCTCGTAAGCACGAAGGCGCAGCATTTCCTCGCCACCACTGGCAGCGTTGCGGGCCTTGAGGTTTTCGTGGACGACATCGAAGAGGTCTTTGAACTCATAGGCGGACTTCTGCGAGAGGACAGACGCGAGTTCTTCAGTCACCAAATCGGGGAGGCGACGACTAAATGCAGGCTTTTTTGCGATAGACATAGGATTGACACAATAGCACACCTCGGCTTGTCCACGAAGGGATTTTTTCGTCACAAA
>CAMBOD010000309.1 GCA_945868985.1 Prosthecobacter debontii
CTCAGCTCCGTCTCCGTCATCACCAACGCCCTCCGCCTCCGCTCGCTCCGACTGTAAACTACGCGAGCACACCCTTCACAATTTTCCCGTGAATGTCGGTGAGCCGGAACTGCCTGCCTTGGAAACGGAACGTCAGTCGTTCGTGATCCACGCCGAGCAAGTGCATCACCGTCGCTTGGAAATCATGCACATGCACCGGGTCGCGCACGACGTTGAAACCGAAGTCGTCAGTCGCACCGTGTGTGATGCCGGGCTTCACACCACCGCCGGCCATGCAAATCGTGAACGCGTAGGGATGATGGTCGCGGCCCCAGCGTTTCACATCCTTGATGTTGCCTTGGAGGAAAGGCGTGCGCCCAAACTCGCCGCCCCAAATCACCAGCGTGTCGTCGAGAAGCCCGCGCTGCTTGAGATCCCGTATAAGTGCGGCGCTGGGCTGATCCGTGTCGCGGCACTGTATTTTGAATTGCGTCGAAAGGTTTCCGTGATGATCCCACCCCGCGTGGAAGCACTGCACAAAACGCACTCCGCGCTCGGCGAGCCGGCGGGCCATGAGGCAGTTGTAGGCATAGGAACCCTGGCGCTTCACATCCGGTCCATACATTTCCAGAGTCTCGGGCGATTCAGTGGAAAAATCCGTCAACTCCGGCACCGACGCCTGCATCTTGTAGGCCATTTCATATTGCGCGATACGTGTCGTGATTTCCGGATCTGCATACTCCGCCGCATGTTCCTCATTCAGCTTCGCCAAATCGTCGAGCAATCCACGCCGCACCTCGCGCGACATACCATCGGGATTTGAAAGATACAGCACCGGGTCGCCACTCCCACGAAAGCGCACGCCCTGATATTTCGACGGTAAAAATCCCGATCCCCAATAGAAGTCGTAGAAAATCTGCCCACACGAAGACTCCTTGTCGCGTGAAGTCATCACGACGAATCCGGGCAGATTCTGCGATTCCGTCCCGAGGCCATAGGTCGCCCATGCACCCATGCTGGGCCGTCCCGGCTGTTCGCTGCCGCTGAGGAAATAGCTGATCGCCGGAGCGTGATTCACCGCTTCGGTGTGCATGGATTTTACAAAACAAAGATCATCAACGATTCCCGCCATATGCGGCAGGTAATCCCCCACCCACGCGCCGCATTTGCCGTATTGCTTGAAACCCGTGATCGCGGGCAGCACGAGCTTTTGCTTCTGTCCCTGCGTCATGGTGGAAAAACGCCTTCCCCCAAGCACCGACGCAGGAATTTCCTGTCCGCGAAACTTCTCCATCTCCGGCTTCCAGTCGAAAGTGTCCAGATGCGGCGGCGCGCCGTTTTGCAGCAAGTAGATGACTCGTTTTGCCTTCGGCGCATAATGCGGCAGCCCAGCCAGTCCACCAATGCCTGATGGCTGTCCCGACGCTGCTGCCTGCAGATCTTGTTCGAGCAGGGACGCGAGTGCGGCACCGCCGATACCAACTGCGCTCTTCGAAAAAAACTGACGGCGAGTGAGATGTGCTGCGCGGGCTTGTTGCGGAGTCATGGCGATCATTCCTTGGTGAGAGTTTCGTCGAGATTCAGTAGCAACAGAGCAAGGCTCGTGTGCGCTGCTAGCTCGGGCGCTGCGAGTGTTGCATCTGGTTTCGACTCGCCAGCACGGATGAGTTTTTCCGCAGCCGCGGTATCTGAGCGATACTGCTCACGGAAACGGGCGAGCGCACCAGCAAGCATCTGAGCCTCCCTCTTGCTCGGCATCCGTGCAGTGCAAAGCTGGAACCCATAAGCCAGCCGTGCCGCATCATCGGTCGCGTTCTGCTTGAGCATGCGCTCACCGAGAGATCGGGCTGCTTCGACATAAGTTACATCATTCAACGTAACGAGCGCGTGCAGCGGCGTGTTCGTGCGGCTGGTTTTCACCACGCAGTTTTGCCGTGAGGCGACATCGAAGAAGAGCGTCGGTCCGATGATACGCCGCCAAAAAATGTAGAGACTCCTTCGATACAGCGCGTCTCCGTGATCCTGTGCATACTTGATCTGCCCGAACGTGGCGTCCTCCCAAACGCCGCTTGGCTGATACACCTTCACCGGCGCTCCGCCCAATTTTTCAACAAACAAACCCGACGCAGCGAGCGCCTGATCCCGCAGCATCCAGCTCTGCAACCGAAAGCGCGGACCACGTGCGAGCAGTTGATTCTCGGGATCGCGTTCACTCATTCCCGGCGGCACTTTTGACTGCTGCCGATACGTCGCGCTCGTCACGATCAGACGATGGATGTGCTTCACGTCCCACCCGCTCTCAATGAACTCACGCGCAAGCCAGTCGAGTAATTCCGGGTGCGTGGGTTTTTCTCCCTGAACACCGAAATCCTCTGCCGTTTTCACCAAGCCTCGTCCGAAAAACATCTGCCAGTAACGATTTACCGTCACACGTGCAGTTAGCGGATTCTCAGGCGAAACAAGCCAGCGCGCCAACGAGAGACGGTTCTTGGGCGCGTCCGGCGGAAGGGCGGGCAGAACTGCTGGCGTGCCGTGCGTAACGCGATCTCCGAATTTGTCGTATGCGCCTTTCACGAGGATGAACGTATCGCGAGGCGTCGCACGGTCGCGCATGACCATCGTCCGCGCCGCCGTGCCCTCCACTGCCTTGCGTTCACTCTTTGCGGCGGCTGCTTTCTTACGCGCCATAATCAGACTCGGCTCGCTCGCAAGATAGTAATCAGTAAGTTTTTTGCGCTGGTTGTCGTTACGTTCGCTGCTGGCGACGGCGAGCGCGGCATACACCTCGGGGGGGATCGGACGGAGCAACGCCGCTGGAGAATCAGTCAGTGAAATCCGAAACCTCCCCATCACCCGTTGCTTTTCCTTCGAGTGAAATTGCAGACGAAATGAAACGAGCTTGTCGGTGCGATAGCCGAAATCACTCTGCAACTCAAAAACCGCCTCGTGCTTTTTGCCGAACTCCGGCCCCACGCTCCACCCGGTGTCTTTTCTTTCATCGAGGACGTTTTGGAGTGAAGTGCCAGACTGCTCAAAGTCAGCGCGCACCGTTGCAAGACTGATGGGCTTTCCGTCACCGAGCATTTGGATCTCACTCAAAATCCATCCGCCATCCTGCGCGCGCCCTGAGGCTTTATTTGGCAGTGAATCATCCGGCAGCACTTCAATCTTAAGCGCGGACACCTTCGTCATCCGTGTGAGCGCCGTGACCACCAATTCATCGTTGTCCGGATTTTTTCCGCTCACCAGCACAGAGCCATCCGCTTGCTTTGTGAGGGTGGCTCCGTTCTCGCTGATCGCGTCTTCCACCTTGATGATCTGCCACTCCGGCTCGCCAACCTTTGCTGTGTTTTTTGCGAGCGCAGCCTCCCATGCAGGCTGGGCTTCAAGCAGGGTTTTCTCCAGCGCATCGCTGGCCGCCTTCGCTTTATCCTCCTCGACTCTCAGCGCTTCGATTTTCTTGTGCTGTTCGGGAGCAACAAGATTAAGGATGGGATTTGAGAGGCCGTTGCTATCGTTGCCGCCGGTTTCATCCACCGAGTTAAAGTAGGCGCTGAGGCTGTAGTATTCGCTTTGTTTGAGAGGATCGTATTTGTGATCATGGCAGCGGCAGCACGTAAATGTGAGGCCCAGCCAGACCGTCGCCGTCGTCTCTACACGATCCTGCACATACTCGACGCGCGACTCCTCGGGGATGCGCCCGCCCTCGCCGTTGATCATGTGGTTTCGATGAAAGCCAGTCGCGACAAGTTGCTCTTGAGTCGGCTCCGGCAGTAGGTCTCCGGCGATTTGTTCGATGGTGAATTGATCAAACCGCATATTGTCGTTCAGCGCCTTGATCGCCCAGTCGCGCCAATACCACATCGCCCGCACGGGATCGCCCTGATAGCCGTTCGTATCCGCATAGCGGGCTG
>CAMBOD010000310.1 GCA_945868985.1 Prosthecobacter debontii
AGATGATGGTGCCTGCGCCGGCGCGGACGGCGGCGATGGCGAGGTCGAGGGCGCTCTGGCCGGTTTCTTGTGTCCAGCCTTTGACGGAGACGATGCCGTTTTTGGCGTCAATGCCGACGGCGATTTTGTCGCGGCCAAACCGGGTGGCCATTTCTGCGACGAAGTCGAGGGATTCGGCGGCTTTGGTGCCGAGGATGACGCGGGTGACGCCTGCTTGGAGGGCGCGTTCGATGGCTTCGGGGGTGCGGATGCCGCCGCCGAGTTCGCAGGGGATTTTCACCGCGCTCGTGATGGCACGGACGGCGCTGAGGTTGCTCTGCTGGCCGGAGAAGGAGGCGTCGAGGTCCACGAGGTGGAGCCAGTCGCCGCCTTCGGTTTCCCATTTTCGCGCGAAGGCGGCGGGGTCGCTGGAGTAGATGGTTTTTTGGTCGGCGCGGCCTTGTTGGAGGCGGACGACTTGGCCGGACATGAGGTCAATCGCGGGAAATAGGAGCACGGTGTTTAGGTGTTGAGGAAGTTTTTCAAGATGCCGAGGCCGACGGTCTGGCTTTTTTCGGGGTGAAATTGCACGCCGGCGACGCTGCCTCGCGCGGCGGCGGCTGCGAAGGTTTCGCCGTAGGTGGTGCGGGCGATGACGGTGGTGGGGTCGGCGGGTTCGCAGTAGTAGCTGTGGACGAAATAGACGTGGGGCTGCGCGGGGAGACCGGCCCAGAGCGGGTGGGGGGTGAGGTCGAGGTTGTTCCAGCCGATTTGCGGGATTTTTAAGCCGGGAGTGGCGAAGCGTTTCACTTTGCCCTTAAAATATCCAAACCCGTGGACGCCGGGCGTCTCTTCGCTTTGCTCGAAGAGCATCTGGTAGCCGACGCAGATGCCCAGGAAGGGCCGACCGCTGGCGAGGCTGTCCTGCATCGGCCCCCACAAGTCGCGCTCCTGCAATCCGCGCACGCAATCGCCAAACGCGCCGACGCCGGGGAGGACAATTTTCTCCGCGCGCGAAATTTCGCCGACGTCGGATGTGAGCCGCACGTCCGCGCCGAGGGAGGTGAGTGCGTTGAAGACGCTGCGGACGTTGCCGGAGCCGTAGTCAATGAGTGCGATCATAGTGTGTTGATAAGGATTAACGCGTGGGAATATCGCTTACAAACCGACCTCCGAAAAACTTCGTGATCCAGATGGCACCCCGATGCGTTTCCCATTTTCTAGGAAGTAACGACGCAACATGGGATCTCTTTTTCGCTCTGCCTTGAGTTTGGTTAGGATTTGCTTGAAGGCAGCATCGAAGTGCGAAGCCCCCTTCGTATTGTAGAATTTGTTCAAACCGGTGAGCGTGATGCGCGCTCCAGTGTCCAGTTTCACTTCCACTTTCCATTGGGCAAATTCTTCGCCCGTCGCATCAATTGTGATGCGGTCGATTACGAAGCGATATTCGCTGCTGACCAATGGGCCGACGAAATTGCCTTTCAAGTCGCGGAAGAGTTGCGTGTTGATGTATGCGAACCCGTGAACAGTTACGATTGGGACGTAGCTAGGGGGCTTACCACGAGCAAAAGCAAACGAGTCGCGTATGGGATCTGCGCGCAACAAAGGTGAGGTGCAGACTGCAATAACGAGGCTGGTGACCAAGAAAAGTGAAGCTTTCAAAGCGCTGCTTGGAGTTCGCCTAGCCGAACGGCGTTAGAGCATCCCCTTTGTGCTCGGCACGCCTTCGACTCGCGGGTCGATCTGACATGCGGCGTCCACGGCTTTGGCGAGGCCTTTGAAGATGGCTTCGGCCATGTGGTGGGCGTCGCGACCGTAGAGGATTTCGGCGTGGAGATTGCAGCCGGCGTGAACGCTGAAGGCGCGGAGAAATTCTTCGACGAGCTGGAAGGCGAAGCCGTTGATGCTGCTCACGCCGCTCGGGGCGCGGTATTCGAGATAGGGGCGTCCGCTGAAATCCACGACGACGCGGGCGAGCGTTTCGTCCATCGGCAAATACGCGTGGCCGTAGCGGCGGATGCCTTTTTTTCCGCCGAGCGCCTGCGCGAATGCCTGACCGAGCGCGATGCCGGTGTCTTCGACGGTGTGGTGAAAATCCACCTCGATGTCGCCGTCTGCTTTCACGTCGAGGTCCACGAGGCTGTGGCGCGCGAAGAGTGTGAGCATGTGGTCGAAGAACGGGATCTTCGTGGCGATATTGCCGGTGCCACGTCCCTCGATGGTGAGTGCGATGTGGATGTCTGTTTCGCCAGTTTTGCGTTGGATGGTTGCGGTGCGCATAAGGTGATAAGTGGCGGCGTTGGCGGATTACTCGGCGGGGGAGTCTTCTGCTGGGGAAACCTCGGCTGTGGGACTCTGTGGCTGCACTTCGGAGGTGTCCCGTGCTTTTTTCCGCATGGCTACAAAGCCGAGAGCGAACACAGCGACTCCACCAAGTGAATACTTGATCATGTTGTTCCTACTTTGGCGGTCACTTTCCTCTTTTTCCTTGGCCTCGGCTTCTGCGGCAAGTGCTTGTTGGGCCTCTTTGGTTTTCCTTACCTCGGCCTCGGCTTTTTCGGCATCGGCTTTTAATTTAGCGAGTTTCGCCGCATTCGCTTTTTCCAATGCGGCCTTTTCTGCCGCAGCGGTCTTGGCTGCCTCGGTGGCTTTTTGTCGTTCGTCGGCGAGTTTTACTTGGAGGCGTTTGATTTGTTCGTTCGCTACCCACGCGCTGTTGGCATCAGCGAGCGCCTTTTCGACTGCGCTGTAGTCATTGATTTCAAATGCGGCCTTTGCTTTTGCGACAGCCTTGAGGGACTGGCGCATTTTATCCACAGGAAGGGCGTTGATGCGGGTAATCTCGCTGCCGCATTTTCCGATGAGTGCAGTGAGGCTGCGGTCGTTGGCCGGGGAAAGCGGGAGCCATGCTGTCCCGCTGCGTTCGGCTGCTGCGACTGCGGCCTCTATTGCTGCCAGATTTTGCTTTTGCATCGTCTCGATTTGCTGTCGCTCGGGGCCTTTTGCGTTTGCGAGCCGGGCGGCGCTTTCCACTGCAAATTGTTTGACCTGCGACTGTCGCTGTTCGGCGGCGAGCTTTAGCGCGGGGACAGCCTGTCGCGCGATTTCAACGGCGTCGGGCATCGCCGCACTTCCGGGATAATTCTTCTCCAGAACGTCGAAAATATTCATCGCCTCAGGAAATTGAGCTGCTGCTGCGAATCGCTTCATGCGTGAGAGCATGATATTTCCGCCGATTTGCACTTTCTCCTGATCCGCTTGCTCCGCGCTCAGCCACTTGCCGGCGATTTTTCGCTCGCCTGCCTCGACGCGATTCTTTTCTGACTCGAAAATTCCGAGTTTCGTTTTCGCCTCGGCTGCGTGGCTGCTCTGTGGATACAGGCTGGCGAATGCCCCGAGCTTGGTGATCGCCTGCGTGTAGTCTGCGAGTTCGAGTGATTCTTCGCCGAGCGCGAGTGCCTTCAGTGCGGGCCATGCCTGTTCGTCCGGCGCTATTTTTTCCACGCTCTCAATGTCGGCTTTTTTAATGACGCGCTCGTCCTTGATGGTAGCGGTCACAGCGATTTGCAGGGTGATTTCCTTGTCTGTCTCGGAGAGGATATTGCCCGCTATTTTCTCCCCGCTTTTCAAAGTAAATGTGTCGCCCCGGGCGAACACGGATAAAGCGCAGAATGCGGCGAGTAAGTGGAATCGAGCTTTCGACATGAAGAAGGGAATGAAGCAAAGCACGGCTCCGCTGGAAAGGTTGAACTGCTCCAAAATAGAAACCGCCGCAGGGCAAAAAGTCCGGCGGCGGCTCTGAAAATTACGGGAGCTACTTACTTTTTCTCGGTGGTTTCCTTTTCAAAAAGCGGGAGAAATTTCTCGAATCCCTCTTTTTTTAAATCCGCAACGGGTATGAAGCGGAGCGCAG
>CAMBOD010000311.1 GCA_945868985.1 Prosthecobacter debontii
CCGCTCTTTTCCAGCAGCGCCACGCAATCGCGTCTGAACGTTTCATCATACCGCTTCCGCGGTTCTCGTATCTCGGTGTTCGTTTCCTTATTTTGTCTCGGTTCTCTTTTCCCCGCTTCCCCCCCTCGGTGTCCACCAAACCGAGACAGGCTCAGCTGCCTGTAAGAAAACGTTTGGACGTTCATAAAGGTCGGAATCGCGCCAACCTTTCTTACGGCATTGAGCAACATCCTCGATCGTAGGCCGTCATTCACGTCCCCCTTACCCCGGCGGTTGGTCGCTAGGTTTCTTGGCGGTGAGTTTTTGGCGGGCACCTTCGAGGAGAAGACCGACGCCGAGGCCGGCTAATGCTCCGAAGGGGCCCATAAAGAGCGCGCCCACAGCGATGCGTTCGAGCTGCGCGCTCATGGGCGGCTTCGTATAGGGGGCGACACCCTCAACAACGGGGATCTGCTCTTTTGGGAAAAGCATACGGCTGGTTTGGTAGCCGGGCACGTTCGGTGCGAGAGCGACCAGGACCCAGTAGATCTCCCCGAGCACAAAGCCGATGATGGTGCAGATTTTGACGATGTTTTTTCCGCGCATGGAAATGCACTAGAGCGGGGCGAGGCGAAACACGGGAGGAAAAAATAGCCAAAACGGCAGGGCGTGTGCTAAAAAACATGCTCAGTCTTCTTACAGCCCATGCAAGACAGCCATACGATCCGACATTATTTCTCCGGTGCCATCGCACTGTTTCTCACCGCATGTTCCGGCGTGGAATTTACCCGAGTCGCACCCGGCCAGTCTGCTCGTAAAATACTCGCTGGGCGCAATGCGCCGCCAGCTCCTGTGCAGCCCGGCGGACTCCCCTCTCCCGCCACGCCCGGAGCACCTCTGGCTGGTCAGCCTTTGCCGGATCTCCCGGTCGGACCTGTGCCTCCGCTGCCGGAATCGAACGACACTGCAAACAAAGTGGCGGACGCGTTCACTCGTGGATCGCTTGCGATGCAAGCAGGACAAACCAAGGAGGCAATTTCGGCCATGGAGGAAGCCATAAAGCTCGACCCGAGTTTCAGCGATGCGTGGACGAAGCTCGCAATGCTTTACCAAAAAAACGGCGATACCCACAAAGCGACCGAGGCTTATAAAAGAGCTAAAAAACTCGGCCAGCCCAATGGCCCTCATTCAAACACTGTTAGCGGCGGACTGCTGCCCTAGACTGGGTTTTCCGCTTCGCTCTTTGTCTCGACGTAGCGGGCGTAGAGCCAGCAGAGGTCGGAGAGGCGGTTGAGGTATTGCAGGGTGGCGTCGCTGACGGGCAGGGCGCGCTCGCGCAGTTCCCACATGGCGCGCTCGGCGCGACGGCAGACGACGCGCGCTTGATCGAGAAAGGCGCTGGCCTTGGTGGCGCCGGGGGTGGCCCAGTGCTGGTAGGAGATTTGGTAGTTTGTTTCGAGGTCGTGGATGTGCGCGGTGAGGCGCTCGACCATCGCGGGCTCGATGCATTGATAGCCTTTTTCGCGGTAACGTTCGCGGTCCTCGGGAGCGCAGGCAATTTCGCCCATGAGGATGACGAGTTCCTTCTGCACTTGGAAGATGGGCTGGGTGATGAGGGGGTCGTCGTTCCATGCACGAGCGATGCCGAGGGCGGCGTTGAGTTCGTCGCACGCGCCGTTGGCGGCGATGCGGGGATCGGTTTTAGACACGCGGCGGTTGAACATGAGACCGCTGGTGCCGTTGTCTCCGGTCTTTGTGGCAATGGACATGGACGCTTGTTGGATGCTTGCGCGGCTGTTGTGAAACAAAAAAGGCCGCCGGTTTGTCCGGCGGCCCTTTTGTGATTCGTTGTTTTAGGCGATCTCTGCGGCGGGCTCTGCGCTGCCTTCAGGGTCGAGGCTGACGATCTTGAGGTCCTTGTGGGACTGGAATCCTGTTCCAGCCGGGATGAGGTGACCCATGATGACGTTTTCCTTGAAGCCGCGCAGGATGTCGGTGCGTCCGAGTGTCGCTGCGTCGGTGAGGACGCGCGTGGTATCCTGGAAGCTGGCTGCAGAGATGAAGCTCTCGGTTTCGAGCGAGGCCTTGGTGATGCCAAGGAGAACCGGGATGGCTTCGGCGGGCTTGCCGCCTTTTTCCGCGACGCGGTTGTTTTCCTGCTCGAAGGTGAGTTTGTCCACTTGGTCGCCCCACAGGAGTGTGGTGTCGCCGGGCTCGGTGACTTTCACTTTGCGGAGCATCTGACGAACGATGATCTCGATGTGCTTGTCGGAAATTTCCACGCCCTGGAGACGGTAAACTTCCTGCACTTCGTTGACCATGTGTTCTTGAAGAGCGATCGGGCCGAGCACGTCGAGGATGTCGTGGGGAGGCACGGGACCTTCGGTGAGCTGCTGGCCTTTTTTCACGTTGTCGCCAGTATAGACGATGATGTTGCGGCCCTGTGCGACCAAGTGATCTTCCTCAGCGCCTTCTTCGTCGCGGACGATGATCTTGCGCTTGCCACGAACGAGGCCGCCGATTTCGACGACGCCGTCAATGCGGCTGATTTCGCAAGCGTCCTTCGGACGGCGGGCTTCAAAGAGCTCGGCAACGCGCGGAAGACCGCCGGTGATGTCCTTGGTTTTGGACATTTTGCGAGGAGTCTTCGCGAGCAAGGTTCCGGCAGGAATCTTTTTGTTTTCCTGCACTGCCAAGTGAGCGCCGGCTGGGACTGCGTAGCTGGCGATGACTTTCTTGTCCTCGTCTTCAATGACGATGGAAGGATGGAGATCCTCTTTGTGTTCGATGACGACCATGCCGACGTTGCCAGTAGCTTCGTCGGTTTCCTTTTTCACGGTGACGCCGCTGATCATGTCCTTGAAAATAACCTTGCCGGCCTTCTCGGTCAGAATCGGGACGTTGTATGGATCCCACTCGACGAATGCCTCGCCTTTCTTGACGTGGCCGCCATCTGGAATGGAGATGACGGAGCCGAGGATGATGTTGTGGCGTTCGAGTTCGCGACCGTCCTTGGCGTTGACGGTGATGTAGCCGTTTTTGTTCAGCGCGATCCATTTGTCATCCACGCTGTGGACGACGCGGAGTTCGTTGAATTTGATGTCGCCGTCCACCTTGGCCTTGATGATTGGAGTCTTGAACGTCTGCATGGCGACGCCACCGACGTGGAAGGTGCGCATGGTTAGCTGCGTGCCGGGTTCGCCGATGGACTGTGCGGCGATGATGCCGACTGCCTCGCCGATCTTGACCATCGCGGCTGTGGCGTGCTGGCGACCATAGCATTTCGCGCAGATGCCGCGCTTGCTTTCGCAAGTAAGACCGCTGCGGATTTTCATGCTCTCGTGACCGATGGCGTCAATGGCGACTGCCGTGGACTCCTCAATGAGCGAGCCCTTCTTGCAGATGGTCTTGCCAGCGACAGGATCTTTGACCGTCTCGCAGCTCACGCGACCGATGATACGCGTGGCGAGCGGGACGACTTCTTCGTCGCCGTCGTAGATCGCGCGGACAACGATGCCCTGCGAAGTGCCGCAATCTTCCTCGGTGATGATGACATCCTGCGAGGCGTCCACGAGTTTGCGTGTGAGATAGCCGGAGTCGGCTGTCTTGAGCGCGGTGTCGGCGAGACCCTTACGGGCGCCGTGCGTGGAGATGAAGTATTCAAGCACCGTGAGACCTTCACGGAAGTTCGAGGTGATGGGCTGCTCGATGATGGAGCCGTCGGGCTTCGCCATGAGGCCGCGCATACCGCCGAGCTGGTTGACCTGCGTGCGGTTACCGCGAGCGCCGGAGTCCACCATGAGATACACGGGGTTGATTTCCTTGCGCCCTTCGTTGTGCTGAAGGGTGCGGAACAGGACCTCGGAGATCGCGTTGCCAGCCTGAGTCCACGAGTCAATGACCTTGTTGTGG
>CAMBOD010000312.1 GCA_945868985.1 Prosthecobacter debontii
GAACCTCAGCTCCTGCATCGCAGAGCTGGGGAAAAAGGTGCTGCTTGTGGATCTCGATCCCCAGGCCAACGCCACCAGCGGGCTCGGCATCGAGCCTGTCGAGAACGTGAGCGCATACGGCCCCATGCTTGGCGAGGCCAGTCTCGCAGACATGATTCTCCCCACGGCGCGCGAAAACCTTTTCATCATCCCTGCCAACCTCGATCTAGCCGGTGTCGAAGTAGAACTCATCCGCCTCGGTGACCACCTCACGCGACTTCGCAAAGCATTTGAGCCGCTCCGCGCCGAGGCTCCGTTTGATTACATCTTTCTCGACTGCCCGCCTTCGCTCGGCGTGCTGATGACGAACGCGCTGAGCGCCGCCGACGAAGTCCTCGTCCCACTCCAGTGCGAGTATTACTCGATGGAGGGCCTCGCCAAAATCATCGGCGTCTGCGAGCAGCTCCGCGACGCTGGCGCGAACACCGACCTCCAACTCTGCGGCATCGTGATGACGATGTATCTCCGCACCAATCACGCGAACCAAGTCATCGCCGAAATCCAAAAATACTACGGCGAGGTAATTTTCAAAAGTGTCATCCCCCGCACCATCCGTCTCGCCGAGGCCCCCAGCCACGGCCAGCCCATCATCGCCTACGAATCCAGCGGCCTCGGAGCCGCCGCCTATCGAGCACTCGCAAAGGAATTTTTGGCACGCGAGACTCCTCCCGCGCCGCAAAATACAGAGGTTGCCTAAGGGTTAAAACGTCTCTTGCGTATCGCTCAGTGCCTTTGAAGCGGTGCGATATTCGCCGTAGTGAGTATAATTTCTATAATGTGGCACGCCGACGGCTATTCTCCATCCCGACATGCTTTACCGAATACTTCAGCCCAATATTTCCGGCATTGAGCAGCTCTTTGATGAGCCGCTTTGCCATCTTGATTTCAGCCAAAGTGGAATCTGGCGTTTGACTATGACTTCTGGGTGCGCTGCTTCCGCGCAGGCGCCCGAGTCGCACATGTCCCCGCTGTGGGCGCACGCTTTCGCATCCACAGTGCACAGAAATCGAGCGCGTCTGAAAAGGCAGCCGACGACATTCGGGGAATCGTTAACGAGCACCTTGATAATGGCGCGGAAATCAGCCCTCTCGCCCGACAAAGACTCCGCGCTCACTTGAGCTACGACCTTTACCAACTGGGAAAAACAACCGCCCCCGGAAGACGCCGAACGCCATTTACCATGGCTTTACTCCGTAATCCGCAATGGTTTTTGTGCCCTGCCGTGCGCGCTCGGGCGAAGTCGAGTCTTGCCAAACTGCTCGGCTTCCGCCGAAGAACCAAGGCATGATCTCACTTGGACGTCTTTGGTGGCTGCTGAAGCGCAATTTAAAGCGCGGCTTCGAAGCGAGCTATCATGATTACAAAACAAAGCCGCGTATCGCCGAGTGGACGTGGCCGTTTTGGAGCGAGGCTCCCCAGCCCGTGCCAATCCACGTCCTCACCGGGGCAAAGGACTGGGAAATTTGTGCGTGGATGCTCGCGAGTTTCTTCCATTTCACAGAGCAGACGTGGAGCGTCACCATCCACGACGACGGAACACTGACCTCTGAGATTCGCACACACCTCAAAAAGCTCCTCAAATCCGTCCGCATCATCTCTCGCGATGAAGCCGACACGAAGATGGACAAGCTACTGCTGCCATTCCCCTTCTCCCACGACTACCGAAACAAACATCCGCTTGCGCTGAAGATTTTTGACATGCCGCACTTCTGCGAGAGCGACCGTCTCATCATTCTGGATAGCGATGTGCTGTTTTTCAAATACCCACGTGAAATCACCAACTGGGTTTCAAAAAAAGTATCCGAGTGCTGGTTCAACGAAGACGTGGAGGAAGGCAGCCTCATTTCAACCGAACATGCGTGGTCCGATCTCGGAGTCGCCCTATGGCCTCGTGTGAATAGCGGACTCTGCCTTCTCGCGAAAGAGGCGATCGATTTGGAATTTTGCGAACGCGCGCTCGGCGAAACCAGCATCCTCAAAGGCCACATCTGGCGCGTGGAGCAGACGCTCTTTGCGCTCTGCGCATCGCGGCACGGCAAGGGTGGCCTTCTACCCAAGACCTACGAAGTTTCGCTGGCAAAAGAAGCATCCAGCGACTGCATCGCGCGACACTATGTGGGTGCGGTGCGTGACCGTTTTTACGGAGAAGGTCTCAAGCAGTTGCAAGACGTGCTGCTGAGCGAAGAGGAGGATTGATGAACGTCATCTTCGCGCCCGACTGGCGCAAAGGCGTCCCCTACCAGCGACTGCTCGCCGAGGCACTGGAGCGACACGGAGTTCGGGTCTCTTTCCTTGAAGGCTATAAACGAGTCTTCCCGCTGCGTCGTCTGCTCGCCTTGCAGCAATGCGACTTGCTTCATCTCCACTGGCCCGAGGCCTACTACCCACGCAAAAACGATGTGTGGGACTGGTTCCGACGCTCCCGTTTTGCCTTCGATCTACGTGGAGCCACACGCCAATGCGCGCTGGCAACAACCGCGCACAATCTCCACGCTCACAACCGCGCGAGCGAATCCTTTGCAGCGCGCAATACAAGATCGGCGCATACTCAAGCTGGCGTCGTCTTTGCACACTCGGAGGTGGCGAAGCAGAGACTCGTCAGCGAATTTTCACTCCCGGAGGAAAAGGTGTCCGTCATCCCGCACGGAGATCTGTCCGTCACGCTAGGAGCACCTGTTTCGCAAACCGAAGCACGGACAGAGCTCGGTCTTGGCGGCGGTAAAATCGTTCTCATGTTCGGCGCAGTCGAGCCTTACAAAGGACAGGAGGAGGTGATTGCTTGGTGGCGACGTTCGCAACCGGAAGCAACGCTGGTAATCGCGGGGAATCCCATAACACCCGAATACGCAACACAGCTTGTCGCACTGATTGGTGACGCCAAAAGTATCGTCACGCGATTCTCATGGTTGTCCGATGACCAACTCCGGCTATGGCTGTGCGCCGCTGACTGCACCGTTTTTAATTACCGCCAAATTTTCACTTCCGGCGCAGCGAACCTCGCTCGCTCTTGGGGCCTGCCAATACTCCTACCGAACCGACTGGATACCGTGCTCCTCGACGAACCCACGCCATTCGTCACCCGCTTCGATGATTTTAATTCGGACTTTGAAAACGCATTAAACAAGACCCTCGCCGTCACATCGAATTTCGGAGAAGCCGCGCAATGGCGTGAGTCATGCAGCTGGGATAAGGTCGCGCAACTGACGGCGGAAGGATACCGGCGCGCTCTCGTTACCCGATGCCACTGATCGCAAGATGCAAAAAGCAGCCGTGACCCGTTTGCACGCTCTCGGCTAAATAGACTTCGATGTGTGGAATCGCCGGTTTTGTAGATCGTGCCGAGCCCGATGCAGGCGCCCAGCTTCGGCGTATGCTCGGGCTCATTGTGCATCGTGGACCTGACGGCGAAGGCACACATATCGAATCTGCGCTCGGGCTGGCGATGGGGATGCGGCGACTGAGCATCATTGACATCGAAGGCGGCACCCAGCCGATTTGGAATGAGGACGCGAATATCGGCGTCGTCTTTAATGGTGAAATCTACAACTACGTCGAACTGCGCCGTGAGCTTAAAGGAAAGGGCCACGTTTTCCGCACGCACAGCGACACCGAAGTGCTCGTGCATCTCTACGAAGAACTCGGAGCGAAAATGACGGAGCGTCTGCGCGGCATGTTTGCCTTCTGCATCTTCGACCGCACGAATCTCTCGCTGCTCTTGGCTCGCGATCACTTTGGACAAAAGCCCCTGTATTACATCGAACATGGTGGACGCTTTGCCTTCGCGAGCGAATTGAAATGCCTGCTCGCACTTCCGTGGGTCTGTCGCGATTTGAAGGGAGATGCGTTCCTC
>CAMBOD010000313.1 GCA_945868985.1 Prosthecobacter debontii
TTTCGGATTTCGCGGAGCTGCGCATTCATTTGCGCGGACGCGCGGGGCTGGAGGGCATCGTGCGCGACGAGGTGGAAGGGCAGGGGAGGTTTCGCGTGGAGAATGTGCAACCGGGGCTTGTCGTCATCACCGCGAAGACACCATTCACGCTGTCCGATGTTTTTGCGCTGCGTTGCTTCGGCACTATCGGCTTTGTGCTGGGTTGCGTGAAATCGGCGAGTGAAGCCGAGTCCGTCGAGACGCTGGCGAAAGTGATCACGTCTCCGCTTTCACAGCGGCTTTTCAGTGCGCTCACCGAAGGCGCGATCCGCTACCGGCTCGATTTTGTAGCAAAAGGCCACCAGCGCGGAGCTGTGCGCGAAATCGCCAACCGCGCCTACGCGCTCTGCCCGCAAATCCTCAACGACGCCCGCGAAGCTCCGTGGGCCATAGACATCCATCCTACGCCGGACGGCGACTCCGTGGAATTGCGCCCGCGCATTTCGCCTGACCCTCGCCACATCTGGCGCCTCGACGACGTCGCCGCTGCATCGCATCCGCCGCTGGCCGCGTGCATGGCGCGTCTTGCCGGCAGACTGGAAAACGAAAACGTGTGGGACCCCTTTTGCGGCTCCGGCCTCGAACTCATTGAGCGCACCCTGCTCGGCGGAGTGCGCCGTGTTTTCGGCAGTGACCTCAGCGCCGAAGCCATTGCGATTGCTGAGCGCAATTTCGCTGCCGCGCGTCCCGGTCTCGTCGCCGCACGTTTCGCGTGCTGCGATTTTCGCGATTTCACCGGTATCACAAAAATCCCGCCCCGCAGCCTCAGCCTCATCATCACCAATCCGCCCCTCGGACGCCGCGTCCCCATCCGCAATTTACGCGGTTTGTTTGACGACATCTTCGCTGTCGCCGCCGCCGAACTCGCCCCCGGCGGACGCCTCGTCCTCACAAACCCCTTCCACATGGAAAGCCCACAGCCATCGCTCAAGATCGCCGCACGTCAGCTGGTGGACATGGGCGGCTTCTCCTGCCGCATGGAGCTTTACCGCAAGTCTGTGCGGTAGGAAGTGCTGTGAAAATGCTATCCCCCTGCTGAGTGCGTGCGTAGTTTCCGCCACGAGAGGAAATGGTAGCGCGGATCAAAAATGCCGTGCTCATCTTGTTTGCCATCTTTTCGGCGGCGATGGGCATCCATGGCTTCCTGCTTTCGAGCCGGTTTACTGATGGTGGAGTCACCGGCATCTCAATTCTTATTTCGAATGCCATTCGAACACTACCCGAGCAAGCGGTCGGGGTTGAGGGCTTGCAGGGGTTTGGGCAGGAAGATGCCGTCTTTGCGGATGAGTTTGCCGTCGAAGTAAATCTCGCCGCCGCCGTAGTCGGCGCGCTGGATGCAGACGAGGTCCCAGTGGACTTGGGAGCGATTGCCGTTGTCGGCTTCTTCGTAGGCCTGGCCGGGGGTGAAGTGGAAGGAGCCGGCGATTTTTTCGTCGAACAGAATGTCGCGCATGGGGTGGAGGACGTGGGGATTGAAGCCGATGGCGAACTCGCCGATGTAGCGTGCGCCGGGGTCGCTATCGAGGATGGCGTTGAGTTTTTCCGAGTCTCCGGCGCAGGTGGCTTTGATGATTTTGCCGTTTTTGAATTCGAGGCGGACGGCGTCGAAGCTGGTGCCCTGGTAGATGGTGGGGGCGTTGTATTGGATGACGCCGTTGACGCTGTTGCGGACGGGGGCGGTGAAGCATTCGCCGTCGGGGATGTTGTGCTCGCCGCCGCAGGGGAGGGCGCGGATGCCTTTGATGCTGAAGCGGAGGTCGGTGCCGGGGCCTTTGATGTGGACTTCGTCGGTGGCCATCATCGCCTCGGAGAGCGCTTTCATTCCGGGGATCAGCTTCCAGTAGTCGAGTGTGCAAACGCGGAAGTAGAAATCCTCGAAGGCCTCGGTGCTCATGCCGGCGAGCTGCGCCATGCTGGGCGTGGGCCAGCGAAGGACGACCCACTTGGTTTTTTCCACGCGCCAGTCGAGGACGGCTTTCATCTTTTTGCTGATGAGCTTCATCTGTGAGGAAGGAACGTCGGCCATCTCGGTGATGTTCTGCCCTCCGCGAAATGCGATGTAGGCGGCCATCTTTTTCATCTGCGCGAGCTGGACGGCGCAGTGGACTTCAAGCCCGGCCTCCTGCGCGCCGAGTGCCATTTCGCGTGCGACGCGGCTGTGGTGTGTCTGCACGAGCGGGATGGCTTTTGCGGCGCGGACGGCGCGGATGAGGGCGACGGTCATCTCGTCCGGGATGTCGAACATATCGAGGAGGACTTTCTCGCCGGGCTTGAGCGCGGTGGAGAAGGAGACGAGGTTTTTTGCGAGGTGATCGTAGCGCGGGTCGTTCATGTTGGCGGGGAAAGTAGCGGCTCGCCCGCGCGTGCCAACAAACTTTCGCCTCGCACGAATCGGTATCCTCCGCGATGGAAAGAGGATGAGTTTGCAGAAAACGAAATCAGCCACGGAACTTGCCGCGCTCCGCGAACAGCTTGGCGCGCAGGGGCGGCGGCTGGTTTTTACGAACGGGTGCTTTGACCTGCTGCACGTCGGTCATGTGCGCTATCTCCGGCAGGCACGCGCGATGGGCGATGCGCTCGTCGTGGCGGTGAATGGCGATGCGAGCGTCCGCGCGCTGAAAGGGCCGACGCGACCGGTGAACAACGAAGACGACCGCGCCGAAGTGCTCGCCGCGTTGGAGTGCGTGGATTTCGTCACGGTTTTTCACACCGAGCGCGTGACCGATTTGGTGCGCATCATCCGCCCGCACATTTACGCGAAAGGCGGCGACTACACGGTGGATTCACTCGACCCCGGCGAGCGCGGCGCTTTGAACGAAGTCGGCACGGAAATCCGTATCCTTCCGCTCGTGCCGGGCAAAAGCACGACCAGCACTCTCGCCAAATGCCAAAGTTGAAACTCGGAATCCTCGGCTCGGGCAAAGGCTCGAACTTCCGCGCCATCGCCGACGCCATCGCGCGCGGCGAACTCGACGCGGAGGTGCGCATCGTCATCAGCGACGTGGAAAGCGCGGGCATCCTCACACTGGCCCGCGAGCGCGGCTATCGCGCTGAGTTCCTGACGCCGGGGCGTTTCAAAACGAAACTCGAACCCGAAGCGGAGGCTCGACTTGTGGCGATGCTGAAGGACGCGGGCGTCGAGTGGGTCGTGCTCGCAGGCTACATGCGGATGATCAAAGCCCCGCTGCTCGACGCTTTTCCCCGCCGCATCATCAACATTCACCCGTCGCTGCTACCTGCATTTCCCGGCCTCGCCGCGTGGGAGCAGGCGGTGCTCGCAAAGGCGGCGAAGAGCGGCTGCACGGTTCACTTTGTGGACGAGGGCATGGACACCGGCGAAATCATCGCGCAAGCGGAAGTCCCCGTGCTCGCCGATGACACGCCATCGTCGCTCCACGCGCGCATTCAAATCGAGGAACACCGCCTTTACCCTGCCGTGCTGCGCCAAATCGCAGCAGGAGAGATCGCACTACCCGTCGCGCCGGGCGTGTGCTAGCGTCCCGCCGTGAACACACAGAAACCCATGCGCATCGTAGGCCGCCGGAAGAAGACAGCGGTCGGTCTCGAAGCTACAAATGGCATGTTGAAACTTGTGATCGCATTACGCGGGAACAAGCCATTCATGCCGCGTGGCGTGTATCGTTTTCACACTCATGAGGAGGCAGACGCATGGAATCTGAAAATGCTTACCCGGCCGAATCGCGCCCCCCAACACTAGAGGACTTGCTGAAGATTTGCCGTGCGCTGAATGAACGGGGCGCACGCTATCTCGTGGTTGGTGGCTTCGCCGTGATCGAGCACGGCTTTCCCCGCGCCACGATGGATATTGATTTCCTGCTGGAG
>CAMBOD010000314.1 GCA_945868985.1 Prosthecobacter debontii
GCCGTGGCAATCGACGCAGTGCTCCTCCAAAATCGGCCTCACCTCGCGCACAAAGTCCACCGCTGCGGCAACCGCAGTGCGCACTACGAATGTGCCGATGCACAGCAAGTAAAAGAACGAAACTGAGGGCGCTTTCATTTCAGGTATGAACCTCCATCACGTCCGAGCTTTGGATGTTTATTCATCGCACGTCCATTCCCATCACGCACTCCTACTTTTCCGCCAGCGCGTGTATGGTGCCGTGGATGGTTCGCTCGATGGGCGTGCCGCCGGGGGCGCGGAGTTTGACGGTGAGTTCGTAGCACTGGGTCGGCGCGAGGGCCGGGATGTCGAGCGTGATGGCGCGGGCGTCGCTGCTGATGCGAGCGGCGGTGATGGGGAGCGGGCGTTCGCCGACGTGGCCGGAGCCGTAGCTGGCGCTGCGTTTGAGCGACCAGACTTTGAGTGAGAATGCCTCCGGCTTCACGCTGGCAGTGTCGAGCGGATCGCTGAATGTCACGGTGAGCGCGCCGCGCGCGGCGTGGACGGCGAGCGGGAGATTCGCGGGTTTTTCGTTGCGGCGGATGCGGTGAAAACCGCCGGGCGCGCTCGCATTTCCCGCCCACGCAAACATGCCGCTCGTGTAGAGCGCGCCCTCTGTGCCGAAGCGTCCGCGCATGATGCCGGTGGCAAAGCCGGGCATCGGCAGTTCGCAGACCGCACCCTGCCACTGGCCGGCGACTTCTTCGTTCGGCACGATGAACGCGCGGCCCATGCCGTAGCTGAGATTGAGCAGCGATCCGCCGAGCGTGCCCCACGCGTTCTTCGGCACCCAGAGCAGTTCGGCGGGGCTGCGGTCCTTGGCGTTGGTCATCCAGACCATCGGCTGTTGCATCGCGGAATCGGCGGTGTCGGTCACTTCGGTGTAGCCGAAAATGTTGCCGTAGAATCCGCCGGGCTTCACGCGGTTGATGCGGTTCTTCGGCGTCCAGTGACCTTCCTGGTCGGTGACGAAGAACGTGCCGTCGGGGTTAAGGCACACGCCGTTCGCGGCGCGGAAACCATTCGCGATGATGTCGGTCTTTTTTCCATCGGCGCTCACGCGGAGCAGCGTGCCGTGATGCGGGACGAGCGCGGTCAGCGCGTGGCGGGCGGACTTTGCGTAGTAGAAATTGCCCGCTGCATCCGTCTGCAAGCCCATCGCAAATTCGTGGAAATGCTCGGTGACCTGATGGTCGTTGTTGAAGCTCTCGATGAAGTCCGCCTCGCCGTCGCCATTGAGATCGCGCAGACGCACGAGCTGGTCGCGGCACGTGATGAAAAGATCGTCGCCGCGGAACTTCACGCCGAGCGGCTGGAAGAGCCCGCTCGCAATGCGCCGCCATTTCAACGGCGCGGGCGCGGGAGCCATGACGCCGTCCACGCGCCACACGTCGCCGTTCCACGTCGCCACGATTGCGGCCTTGCCGTCGGGCGTGAAATCAAAGCCGCCTGGACGCATCCAGCTCTGCCACGGATTTTCGATGGGCAGCGGGAAGGTGTCGGCGATGAAGGGGCCGTCGGCCTTGCCGGTCTCGGAGGTGGTGGTGACTTCCTCCGTCCAGCGGCGCGGGCCGCCTTTGGTGAGCGGCTCCAGATCGAGCGGGGCGGTGAAGGTTTTCGCGAGCGCGGCGAGGGACGCGGGATCGGCTTTGGAGATGAAGAGCCGCGTCTTCGCGCCGTTGGGCAACTCCGCGATCCAGAATCCGCCATCTTTGCGCAACGTGCCGTCGCCGATGAGCGCGACGTTGATGGTATCCGGTGCGACGCGCAAACGGAGGGGCGGCAATGGTTCTGTCTGTGTTCGCACACCGACATTGAAGGTCCTCGTGAAAACCGGCGTCGCTCCGTAGTCGAGCCAGCCCGGAGATTCGAGCACGCCAAAATCGCCGACTGTCAGCGCGATGACCGCTTTGTTGCCCTGCAAATAAAGTCCCTCGTAATGCACCCACTCCCTCGGCAGCGGGCCGTAGGGCAGTTTCTCGCGGCTTAGCGGACGCGGGTCCTCCCACTTGCCGTCAGACGACGCCCATCCGGGGCCGACGGGATTTACGAAGTGCCGCTCGCCCGTGAGACTCGTATGCGAGCCGTGGCTGCCGTCGAACGCGATGCCTTTCCAGTCCACGAAACTCCCCGTCGTCGCCGTTGCCACGCGCATCGTGTCGTGGTCGTAGATCATCCACGCACGGCCTTTGCTCACGCCGCCGGGGCCATCGTCGAGGCGGATGGCAATGGCTTTTTGCGCGATGTTCTTCGGCTCGATTTGCAGCGTCCAGAAAAGCGCGGGGCCGAAGTCCATGCGTTTGTATTGCGGCTGCGAGCGATCCACTTTTTCCACCTCAGCGATGGTCATGCCGCGTGGCAGCGATGCGAGATACGCAGGCGTGACTTCCACAAACTGCGTCTTGTTGTGCGGACGCAGGAACGTCTCGCGGATGTATTGGATGACCGCGTATTTCTGCGCCGTCGTATATTGCGGTTGCGCTGTCATCTGGCCGAAGCCTTTCGTCAGCGTGGCAAACATCGAGTAAGGATCCGCACCGTTTTTGAACGGCCCCTCGGCAAAACGCAGAGCCGTCGGCAGCGAACCTTGCTGCTCCTTCGTGCCGTGGCAGACCACACACAGCGTGCTGTAAATCTGCGCGCCTTCCGCCAACGTCTTCTCATTCCATCCGCTCACGATTTGAAAGTGATCACTCCGCTCCAAAGCCTGCACCCATGCCGCGCGAACCGTCGCGCCCCCTGCGGGCTCAATCACCGGATGCGAACTTCCTGCCGCTGGAATGTGCGTAAAGTCCGGCGTATTTGCACCGACACCATTGCCTTTGAAAAGCAGACCGATTTCCTCATCCGGCAGCGCTCGCGCCCAAACACGCACGCTCGCGATTTTTCCTTTTCCAAAGTCACCTCCAAAGTCCGCCGTAGTCCGGCCAACCTTGAAAACATCCCCAGCCACATCCGGCTTGGTCAGCTTCGGATTCTCCGCCACGACCTTTCCATCAAGCCACAACCGCGTCCCACCCGCGCGCATAGCGATCACAGCCGTATGCGGCTTTCCGTCGCTCAGCTTTTCGCCACCCGTTATCGCGCTAAGCCAGCCAACGTCATAGACCAGCCGACCGTCACGAATGAATAGCGCCTTCCCATTTGCCGCCCATTTTCCGTTCGGCGAACATTTAGAAAACAACGTCCCGTCTCCTCTCGTTTCGAACTTCACCACTGCCGTAAAATCTGCACCGAGATCGAGTTTGGCATCAGGGAAATCCGTCGCCCCCTTTTTAGCGTTCCCACCGCTCTTCACATCTGCTGTTCCGATTTTGCCATCCGTCCACACCCGCACGACCGGCGCGCCTTTCGCCGGATGCTCCACTGCGATGTCATGCTCCGCGCCCTTTGGCAGAGTGATGGAAAGTTCGCTACCCACCTTAACCGTGCCCGTGGCTGGAGCGGAAAATTCAACATGCAGTCGGTAATTCGCAGGCAACTCGGCTGTATCCAATGGCATCGCATCACGCGGCACCGCAGCAGTTGCAAAATCTGGAAGCGCCAATGCGAAGATTGCAATTTGCACGAAGGGAATACGGAAGTTTTTCATAAAGAGGTTGGGAAACTCCACACTCGGCAGCAGAAACACAAGCCGCCATGCAGCCAGTTCAGACTAGCAAAGGACTACCGCATCAATCGTGTGAGCGCCCACAGAACTAGGATACATGCAGCGAGCAGGCCGAGAATTGCAGCAGCGGCCTTCACTGCCTCTCGTGAACTCATTTTGTTTCTTGTGCGCCAGTCGTCGTCCATCAGCGGGAACCTTTCCTGTAGCCAAAAAAGCCGCGAGTTCTGATCAGTTCCGCCACT
>CAMBOD010000315.1 GCA_945868985.1 Prosthecobacter debontii
TTGTAGTTTATTCGCCAAATCATTCGGAACCGAAACAACGCCGGACGGAGTCGTCTGCACGACATCAATATGGGTTGCGATGGTGGGTGCCCCTAGCTGTGGTGACTGCGCCGGAACTTTGAAACTCGGCCCAGTTTCGCTTTGCGCACTGTCATTCGCCGCGAGATTCCCGATCTGCACTTTTTGCCCATCACTCGCGCGCGCAACTTCCATGCGATTTTTCTCACCCCCGCCGAGGCTCGTGCCAATCGCATATGCGCCAAAGCTAAAGACCAAGCACGCCGTAGCGAGCTGCCAGAAGCCCACTCGTTGCCACCACGCAGATTCCGCATGCGCAACGACATTTTCAAGCGGCGGTCTTGATGCTTTTCCCGCGATGCTTGCTGCGCGAAAAATGGCGTCGCGGTGATGCTCGCACAAAGCCGGGGCCGTTTCGGTTTTCAGCGTCTCGCGCAGGATGCCTGCCATCTCACGCGTCTCTGCGATTTCAGCATTGGCTTGTGGTTGCGCGAGAATAGCGCGTTCGATTTCAGCGCACTCGTTGGCGTCGAGTTCGTTGAGTGCGTAGGCTGTGTATTTTTGATCGTCGTAGCTCATAGTGCGGTGCGTAGGCGGATTGGAATGGCATCGAGAGGTGCTTCGCGCAGGAGGGTGCGCAGTTTTTTCAGTCCGACGTGGAGCAAGAAACCCACGTTCGTGACCGTGAGGCCCGTGATGTCCGAAATTTCTTTGTAACTGAGGTCGTTCTGAAATTTGAGGCGGATGACCTCGCGCTGATTGGGTGTCAGTGCATCGAGCAACTTCAACAGCCAGTCGGCAGCGTCACTGGATGCGAGTTCTTCGTCCGGCCCTGGCTCTTCGCTCATGCGCTCCTCGGGCATCGGCATGGGGATGATGCGGCTGTATTTCCGCACGTGATCCAGCGCACGATTTCGCGTCACGGTGAAAAGCCACGCCTCGACGTGCCGTGTGTCGGACGGATCGAGAGCGACTTCGCTCACTGGCTCTGCTTCGTTTGTAGTGCGGGCGGGTTGCATGGCATCGTCGCCTCCCACCTCTCCACTGATGATGCGCGCATAGCGAATGAACGCATCCTGAACGACATCGCGGGCACTCTCGAGATCGCCCACTATGCTCTGGGCATAGCGAACGAGCGGCCGCTCATAGCGGTCGAGTAGCCCGCGAATATCGGTGGCGGGTGGTGGCGTCATGACTTTCTATACTTGGGAGACGTGGCTTGCGGGGGGCTTCTTAGAGTTTATGCAAAAAATCAGGCACGTCCTCCGTCTTCAACGCTCCGGTCAATCAATCGGCTCGTGATGGTCATCATCGGGAATGCTCGCCTTGGCCTGCTCCTGCGCCTCAAGCCGCGCACGTCGCTTTTCCAGTGCCCAAATCAACCAGATGCACCCTTCAAAAAGCGCCATAATCGGCAGGGCAAAGATGATCAGCATGAAAAGGTCAGGCGTCGGCGAAATGATGCCCGCCAGCACGAGTGCAATCGCGTGGCCGTAAGTGCGCATCCCTTTCAGCCACTCGTAGCTGAGCAAGCCGATTCCGCTGAGCGTCACCATCACCACCGGGAGTTCACAGATGAGCCCCACCGCGATGCTCAAATGCGTCACAAAGCCGTAGTATTGACTCATCGTCCAACTCGACTTCACCCCCAGACTGGCAGCGTCATCGTGAAGCCAGCGCAAAGTCGTCGGCAAAACGAAAAAGTAGCAGAGCAACACACCGATTAAAAAAAGGAAGAACCCGATACCCACAGCCGGCAACACATATTTCCTCTCCTTTTTCGTCAGCGCCGGCAGCACGAATTCCGCGAGGAAAAAAAACAACAGCGGAAATGAAGCGACGATGCCCGTGTAAAAAGACAGCGTGAAAGACATCGTCACCGATTCGATGGGGTTGATGCTGATCAGCGTGCTCACACTCTCCTTGCCGAGCGCCACCGTGAGAGGATAAGCGAGCGCAGTGGCTATTTCCTTGCGAAACGCGAATGCCACCACCATCGCAATCCCAAGCGTGGTAATCATCTTGATCAGCGTCCAACGCAAATCCTCCAGATGATCGAGAAAAGGCTTCACCTCTTCTCCATCGGCGGCTGCGGACTCGTCGCGCTTTTTAAATAGCTTCTTTAGAAACCACATGGGCGGCGGAAGATGCTGAGTCGGCCCTGCCGTGTGAAGCGCAATCCCATCGCGTTAAAAATTCACCACACCCATCGCCACCATCCGCGCAAACGCCGCCAGCGTATTTGCATCGCGCACTTCACCGCTCGCAATCATCCCGCGCAACTCAGCGGGAGAAAATGCACGACACTCCGTAATCGCCTCAGAGTCATCGGGCCGCGCGCCGCCTTCCACCGCGATGACCGGACGCGCCAGCAGCAGATGACTATGCTCATCGGTAAACCCCGCACTCGGGAAAAAATGCCCCAGCGAAATCATCTCCCCGCCCGGAGCCAGCGTATGCCCCGCCTCCTCGTGCAACTCACGCAACCCCGTCGCGCGAATCGCATCCGGCTCCTCGTTGGCATCAATCTGGCCGGCCGGAAATTCCCAAATCGTCGCACGAATCGGCACCCGCTCCTGCCGCACCAGCAGAAATTTTCCCTCCGCCGTCAGCGGCGCCACCACCACCGCCCCCTTCCTATGCGTCACCGTCCAATCAAAAGGCGTCGCCCGCGTCGGCGAAGTCACCGTGACCTTGTGAACTTCAAGATACGGATTCGCAAAAAGCGTGTCATCCCCAACCAGATGCCAGCCAGCCGAGTCGCGGATAAAATCATGGAAACGCATCGGGAATTTTCAGCAGTAAATCAGCACTCCCATTTGGGGAACGAAGCGAGACAAAATCCATCCTTCCACGCTTACTGCATCGTGAACCGCTTTGAACTGAGAATACGGAAGCGATAGTAGGGATCGAGGCCCTTGGCATTTGTATCCACAGCATCGTAAGGCGCGCCACCACTCGCAGGCACCAGCGCTGGGTCGTTCGGATCGAGGTAGCGCTCAATCGTCGTCGAGCCGCGATATTCGCCAGTAATCCGATCTCTATTTTCATCAAATTTCGTCCATTCATCGGTGTTGGAATTTGGATTCTTCAGCACCGACTGCGACCACACATGAACCGTATAGACATTCGATTTCGTGGTGAGGCGGGGGTAGATCATCGCATACGGCCTCTCGCGGGCATTGTCGCCAGTCATGCTGTTGGCCTGCCAAAATGCTGCTCGTTTTGCAATATTGGTAGGGTCCGCCGCCCATGCTGCTCTTAGAGCTCCAACCGAGGGATCCGTAAACACGTTGGCATTGCCGAGGGCATCTTTGTCACTAATTAGAAGATCCACATCACAAATCTCGGTTGCGCTCTTGAAGAAACCATTTCCTCCCACGTCGAAGCGCGGGGTGATGGCTTTTTCAATCGTGAGAGTGGGATCTATATCGAAGCGAAACTCGGTGTTAATGGTGTCGCCTCCGTCTCCGGTATAATGATCTTGAAGGGGCTTTTCCCCATGGCCGCTCTCGTAAGTGCCATTGGATGCAATAAATTGCTTCATCCCTTTCAGGACGGCATGCAGGCCTGTATTGCGCTCGATGTAGCTGCGTCCAGTCGTGCTGTCTTTGGCATAGCCAAAGGGAGCGAGGCGGACGTTCAAATTTACCCGCCCCATGGATGAGAGCGGCTCACTAATGGCAAATGGCTCAACCACCGGCATCGTGAAAAGATCGAGAAGATAATGATCCGCAGGTGAAACAGCCCCCTTGTGAGTGGCACTTGAAGGAGGGCAGAAGAGCAGTGTTTCCCAAGGGCGCTTCGAGATAAGACCGCTTGGCAGCGAGCCGAATATCACTG
>CAMBOD010000316.1 GCA_945868985.1 Prosthecobacter debontii
ACTTCTCATCAAAAACGGCCGCATCCTGGACCCCGCCAACAAGCGCGACGAAATCGCAGACCTGCTCATCGTGGATGGACTCATCGCGCCACAATCCGCAATCCGTAATCCACAATCCGCAATCGAGACCATTGATGCCACCGGCCTCATCGTAGCGCCCGGCTTGATTGACCTGCACGTTCACTTCCGCGAGCCGGGACAGTCGGCGAAGGAAACCATCGCCAGCGGCGCACGATGCGCGGCGGCGGGCGGTTTCACCTCCGTGGTGTGTATGCCGAACACAAATCCCGCAGTGGACAACGCCAGCATGGTGACATGGATTTTGGAAAAAGCGAAAGCCGAGGCGTGCGTGAATGTTTTCCCAACCGGCGCGCTCACAAAAGGCATCGCAGGCGAAGAACTCGCTCCCATAGGCGCGATGCGCAAAGCGGGCATCGTCGCGCTCACGGACGACGGTCACTGCATCCAGAGCCACGAAGTCATGCGCCGCGCGTGTGAGTATGCCGGGATGTTTGGCCTCACGATCATGGACCATTGTCAGGACTACAATCTCGTCGGCAAAGGCGTGATGCACGAAGGCCGCGTATCCACCGAACTCGGCCTTCCCGGATGGCCCGCTGTGGGCGAGGAAATCATCGTCGCCCGCAATGCTCTGCTCGCTGAACTGACCCGCACGCCGATCCACTGCCAGCACCTCAGTGCGGCGGGAAGCGTCGGCATTCTGCGCCGCTCGCGCGCCCGTGGAGTCCCAATTAGCGGCGAAGTATGTCCGCACCACATCGCACTCACCGACGAATCCATCCGAGGCTTCGATACGAATTTCAAAATGAACCCGCCGCTTCGCTCGCAGGAACACGTCGAAGCACTCATCGAAGGCATCGCCGACGGCACCATCACCATACTCGCCAGCGATCACGCACCGCATTGCGGATTTGAAAAGGAAGTCGAATTTGATCAAGCGCCCTTCGGCATCCTCGGCCTCGAAACGGAACTCGGCCTCTTCCTCGACATCCTCGTCCACAAACGCAAAGCGATAGACCTCTCGCGCCTCGTCGAGCTTTACACCATTAACCCCGCCCGACTGCTTGGGCTGGATCGCGGCACGCTCGGCGTCGGCGCAATTGCCGATGTCACCCTCATCAACCCCAGCCTCGAATGGACCGTGGACAAGGAAGCGAGCGCATCGCGCAGTCGGAACAATCCCTTTCACGGCTGGGAACTTCGCGGTCGCGCCCTCCGCACCATCGTCGGCGGGCAGACAGTTTGGGAGCTATGAGCGGAAAAAAGAAAACCGAACTCCCCTGCTCCATCTGCGGAAAGTTGACGGAATACTTCACCGAACCACTCGGCCCCTTCTGCTCGCAACGCTGCAAGATGGTGGACCTCGGAAAATGGCTCGGCGAAGAATACCGAGTCAGCGAGCCCCTACGCCCCGATCACCTCACCGAATACGAAGCAATGACAGGCGAACAACTCGACGTGCCGGAGCGCGATTAGTTGCGGCGCGAACTGAGCTTCGCGAGCAGACGGAGGATTTCGATGTAGAGCCAGATAAGCGTCACGAGCAGTCCGAAACCCGCATACCATTCGAGATATTTCGGAGCGCCCAGTTGCGCGCCGTTTTCGATGAAATCGAAATCGAGCACGAGATTGAGTGCGGCTACGACGACTACGAATGCGCTGATGCCGATGCTGAGCATCGATCTGTCGTGCAGGAAGCCCATTTTGACGCCAAACATTCCGAGAATAAAAGAAACCAAATACATGAGAGCGATCCCGCCCGTCGCCGCGACGACACCGAGTTTGAAATTCTCCGTCGCACGAATCCAACCGCTGCGATATGCCGCAAGCAGCGCGAAGAGCGTGCCAAAAGTCAGCATAGCTGCCTGAAGGACGATGCCCTGAAATTTCTGGTTATACATCGCCGAGATGGCACCGATGAAAAGCCCCTCGCACAGCGCGTAGATGGGTGCAGTCACTCCAGCCCACTCTTTTTTGAAGCAGGTGATAATGGCAAAAATAAATCCTGCAATAGCCCCGCCAAAAGCCAGCGGCATTGCGGATCCGGGGTTCGATTCAAATTTCTGCCACGAGTAAATCGCCGTGGCCATGCACAGCGCGAGCAGGATGGCTGTCTTATTTACCGCGCCTTGAATCGTCATCGTTTGCTGACCGACAAGAGCCGGCTGAGTGAACGTATTTTCGCCGAGTGTGGGATTGGATGTTCGCATCATGGGGGCTGAGACTAGCGCGCTACCCGCAGCGTGCAACATTAACGGTGGTATTTGATTCGCTCTGACTCTTTTCCACCAAGCCGAGATAGACTCCATTGCGTGACCAGCAGCTCTCTACCACCAGTTGCGCCTCATATTCCCGGCTAGAACCGGGCCGGGAAAAGCAAGTTCACCCACCATTGCGCTAAGGAACTGCTGATTTAATCGAAGGGATGTTCTCGAACCGCTCATTTGCGCTGATTTTCGCTAATCATTGTGAAGCACATCTCTGGGAAATCAGCGGAGATTAGTGAAAATTAGCAGTTCAAAACTAAGACCTGATTATCAGCGTCTCCCTAGTTTTCGGGGAAGGCGAGGTCTTCGCCTGGGTGGGTGGCGAGGCCGATTTGTTCGACGGAACCGCTGCGTCCGTTGAACCACAGGAGCCACTGGCTGCCGTCGTAGATGGCGAAGGGTTTGTAGCAGGCGTCGGCGTCCCATTTTCCTTTACCGGGGCGGATGATGGGGTTGGCGGGGTGGCGTTCCCATTGGGTGAGGCCGTCGCGGGAGCGGGCGATGCCGATTTGGGCGTGTTCTTCATCGCTGAAGCCGATGTAAAACATGATGTGTGTGCCGCCGCGACGGATGACCTGACAGGCGGTGACTTTGTGTTTTTCCCACGGGCTGTCGGGGTCGGCGCTGAAGATGGGGTTGGCGGGAAATTTCGTCCACTCTTTGCCGTCGGGGCTGGTGGCGTAGCCGATGGCGTTGGGTTCGTTTTGTTCGCCGCCGGAATACCACATGCGGTAGAGAAAGCGCACGTCGTCCCACTCGACGTGGGGGCACATGACGGCGACTTTTTCCCACTCTTCGCTGGGGGAAAGGACGGTTTTGTCGCTGGCGCGCTCCCATTTGATGCCGTCGGGGCTGGTGGCGTAGCCGATATTGGAGCGCCCTTTGGCCTGACCGGTAAACCACATGTGATACTGGTCGCCGTGCTTGATGACAACGGGGCGATTGACCTCTTCCTCCCAGTCGCTCTTCGGATTCGGCCCAAGCACGATCTGCGGCTCGCTCCATTTCACGCCGTCGGCGCTTTCGACGACTGCGATGCTCTTTTTCGGACGCCAGGAAAACCACATGCGGTATTTGTCGCCTTCGCGGAGGAGGGCGACGTCGAAGCAGGTGCCCAGCTTTCCGCCGAGGACTGGGTTGGCGGCGGATTTCACCCAGCCTGCACTGGTTTCCGGGCGGGGTGGTTTATCTTCCGCCGAGACGGTTGCGGTAATGCAAAGCGCCAGCAGCACGAACGAGAGAAAGGATTTCATCAGGAGCCGTGTGTCAGCTTTTTCGGGAAAGGTGAAGAGTGGAAACGTGCTGGGGGCGTTTTTTTCTCTCGCCTTGGGAATGGGGTGGAAGATATGTAATTACCCGACATGATACGCCGCGATTACTTGATCGTCGGGGCTGGCGTCGCCGGTGTGGCGGCGTGCGAAGCCATCCGCTCCTTGGATAAGAAAGGGAGCATCATGCTCGTCGGCGCGGAGCCCCATGCGGCGGTGAACCGTCCGGAGCTTCTCCGCGGCATTCTCGGACCGAAGAGTTCGTCCATCGAAAAACTGCTCACGCACGATGAAGCGTGGTTT
>CAMBOD010000317.1 GCA_945868985.1 Prosthecobacter debontii
GTATCAGGCGATGGTGCAGGATTACATTGATACGGTGAAGCCCGCGCTCATGAGTTGGGACCATTACCGCCAGATGTTCGGCGGCGGTGACGAAAGCACCTACTGGGCGAACCTCGAACTCATGCGCAAGAAGTGCACGGAAGCGGGTATCCCTTTCAACCAAATCATCGTTTCGCTCAAACACATGGGCTACCGCGAATGCAGCGAGGCTGACCTCCGCTGGCAGGTCTATACCTCGCTCGCGTTCGGCTCACGCGGCATCCAGTATTTCACCTATTGGTTCACTAAGGGCCTCGCTTGGGCTGATGCTCCGTCTTTCATAGACAAGAACGGCAAGCGCGATCGCAAATACGATTTCGCCAAAAAAATCAACAACCACATCGCGAAGCTCGGCCCCACGCTCATCAAGCTCGTCTGCACCGGCGCATACTGCCATGGCAACCCCATGCCTCCCGGCGCAGTTCCGCTTCCCGACAACGCTCCCGTGAAAAAAATCGAAGGTGGCCGCGTCGTCGTCGGCTGTTTCCAAAGCGCCGAAGGAAAGCGCTACATCTTCCCCGTGAACCGCACCATGGGCTTCGTCGTTACTACGAAACTCACGCTCGACGAATGGGCCGAGTCCGTCTCCGAAGTCTCGCAGGAAACGGGCGAACTCCTCCCGCCCACCCCGCTCACCAACGGCGTGCTCGAACTGAAACTCCAGCCCGGCTACGGCCAGCTCTTCCTGATCAACGACAAGAAGTAGCCGGAGTGGAGCGGCAACGTTCACAAAGCGCTGTTCGCAAAACGCCGCGCTTGCAGTGCGGGCTGGTTTTTGCGGGACTCGGTGATTCATGTTCGGCTTTATCGCACGGCGCTGTTTTTCGCTTTTTCTTGTGCTGCTTTTTGCGGTGACGCTGACGTTTTGCCTGCTGCGCATGGCTCCGGGGAGTCCTTTCAATTTGAATGAGAAGCAGAATACGCCGGAGGCCGTGGCGAGGGCGGAGAGGAAGTTTAATCTCGACGGACCGTTGTGGTGGCAGTGTGCGCGTTACATTGGCGTGGCGCGAAAACACGCAGTGGAGTCGCCTCCAGCACCTGCGCGGTTCAGCGGGTTGTTGCAGGGGGATTTCCAACCGTGCCTGAAATACAAGGATCGCGGCGTGGGCGAATTGCTGGCGCAGACGCTGCCAATTTCGGCGACGCTCGGAGCGGCGGCGCTGCTAATCGCGACGGTCGCGGGCGTGTGGCTCGGTTGTGTGGCAGCGTTGCGGCGGCATACGTGGGTGGATGC
Source organism: Prosthecobacter debontii (assembly GCA_945868985.1). Lineage (GTDB taxonomy): Bacteria > Verrucomicrobiota > Verrucomicrobiia > Chthoniobacterales > Chthoniobacteraceae > SXWH01. The sequence continues at coordinate 1,274 of CAMBOD010000317.1, forward strand.
GGCAGCGATGTTTGGCGCGCTGGCGGCGATCTCCATCCCGACGTTTGTGACCGGCCCGGCGCTGGTGCTGATTTTTTCGCTGAAGCTGGGATGGCTGCCGGTGGGCGGTTGGGCCGGACTCGCAAATCTCATTCTGCCTGCGCTCACGCTCGCAGGTCCGGCCATCGCCTACATTGCAAGGCTCACGCGCACTTCGATGCTGGAGGTGCTGGCGCAGGATTTCGTGCGGACGGCGCATGCGAAAGGATTGAGCGAACAGCGGGTGCTTTACCGCCATGTGCTAAAGGTGGGCATCCTGCCGGTGGTGAGTTTTCTCGGGCCTCTCGCGGCGGGGATGCTCACGGGCTCGCTGGTGATTGAGAAAGTTTTCAGCCTGCCGGGCATGGGCGATTTCTTTGTGAATTCGGTGCTGAATCGCGATGTGTTTCTGTGCGGCGGGAGCGTGGCGGTTTACTGCACGCTACTCGTCGTGATGAATCTCTTCGTGGACATCGCCTACAAATGGCTCGACCCGCGCATCCGTCTCCAATGAACGAGCCCACGACTACACAAGCGACGACTCCACCCGGCGCAATCCAGCGCCTGCTGCGCAACCGCACCGCCATCGTCGCGATTATCGTGCTGGGCGGAATCGTGGGCCTCGCGCTGTTTGGCCCGCTCATTTTCCGCTACAACCCGGAGGCGACCTCGGCGGCGCAATTCCGCCCTCCCTCGATGGAGCATTTCTTCGGAACTGACTTGAACGGACGCGATGTTTTCTCGCGGGTGATTCAGGGCGCGCGCATTTCGCTGCTTGTGGGTTTGTGCGGCGCGCTGGTGAGTTTTTTCGTGGGCACCACCTACGGCCTCGTCTCCGGCTACGTCGGCGGGCGCACGGACAATGTGATGATGCGCATCGTAGAAGTGCTGCACAGCATCCCGCGGCTGATCATCGTCATTGTGGCGATCTTCACTTTCGCGCCGAGGCTGGAGAACTGGCTGAACGCGTCCGCCATCACCAAGGGGCTCGTCGGCTACACGAAAGTGATCATCCTCATCGTGTGCCTCGGCCTCATCGAATGGCTCTCGATGGCGCGCATCGTTCGCGGGCAGGTGCTGGCGCTGAAGGAGCAGCAGTTTGTGCTCGCCGCGCGCGCGCTCGGGCAGTCGCACATTCGCATCCTGCTGCGGCATCTGCTGCCGAATCTCACCGGCGTGATCATCGTCTATCTCACGCTCACGATCCCGGCGGTGATTCTGGATGAATCATTCCTCAGCTTCCTCGGCCTCGGCCTGAACGACCCGCAGGCGAGCTGGGGCAGTCTTTTGAGCGACGGCAAAAATGTGATCAACCCGGTGAAGAGCTTCTGGTGGCTGCTCGTCTTCCCCGCCGCCGCGATGTCGCTCACGCTGCTCGCGCTTAATTTCCTCGGAGACGCCATCCGCGACGCCCTCGACCCGCGTGCGAGGCGGTAAATAAGAAAGTGATTTCGTGATTCCGCCGTTCTTGACGCATTGGCCTTCGCTGGTAGTTTCCGCGCCCCACTCGTCATTCTCTTTTCTAAACAAACCATGAGCGACAACACGGCAACCGCCAACCAACAAGGCAGTCCAAAAACTTCCACCATCGCCGAAAGCGTCATCCGCATCGCGGGTAATTCGCAAGACGGCATTCAAGCCATCGGCGGCTTCCTCGCACGACTCGCGGGTCGCAGCGAGCAAGACGTGATGACCTTCATGACCATCCCGTCCACCATCTCGGGCGGGCCTTCCATTTTCCAAGTGCGCATCGGCTCCGGCGAAGTGCTGAGCGCGGGCGACGAAGCGGACGTGCTGCTGTGCTTTTACGACCACAGCTACGCGAACCACATCAGCTCGCTGAAACGCGGCGGCATCGTGCTCTACGATTCGGACCACGTGAAGCCGAACGAGGAATTGCTCGGCACTTACCACCACATCGGTGTCGCGATTTCTAGCCTCACGGTCGAGGCCATCGGCGGAACCGGACGCGACAAGGGCAAAAATATTTACGCGCTCGGGCTCATCGCGCGGATGTTTGATCTCAATGTCCCTAAGCTAACGAAGCTCATCGAGGAGCGCTTCGGCGGAAAAGATCCGTCCATCGTGAAGAACGCGCTCGACTGCTTCAACGGCGGCTACGGCCACCAGATTCAGGGGCTCATCGAGTCGTTCAAGTTCGAGCACGCAGTTCATTCCGGTGCAGCGCAGGTCGTGATGAGCGGCAACGAGGCGCTCGCCTACGGAATCATCGCGGCGGGCGTGCGTTTCGGTGCGGGTTATCCGATCACGCCGTGGAGCGAGGTGATGGAATTGCTGCGGCGCGAACTGCCGAAATACGGCGGCACTTTCATGCAGACCGAGGATGAAATCGCAGCAGTCTCGATGGCAATCGGCGCGAGCTACGGCGGACGCGTCGCGGTGACGGGATCGAGTGGCCCTGGAATTTCACTGAAGACCGAGGCTATCGGCTGGGCGGTGATGGCAGAGATGCCGCTCGTGATCATTGATGTGCAACGCGGCGGCCCGAGCACGGGGATGCCGACCAATCAGGAGCAGAGCGATCTGAACATCGCGTGCTTCGGCGGA
>CAMBOD010000318.1 GCA_945868985.1 Prosthecobacter debontii
AGTGCTTCTGCGTTCGCTTGGAGAAGTCGTTCAGACCAAAAAGCCTCTCGTCCTTTCCGCCGACAATCAGACAGGCCCGCAGCCCGGCTCGCTTCAGGCGCAGCTTTCACAGATGGCCCCGCAGGCCAGCACACCCTCGCCAAACCGCACGCCGTTCCCGTTTGTTCACGTTCCGCTCTTTTTGAAAGAGCAGGTGCTTGGCGTCCTCCAAGTGTGGCTCCAGCCCTACGTCACTCGCGAAAATTACGTCGAGTTCGCCACGTTCCTCACACAGCTCGCGGCACACGTCGAACAGTTCTTCCAATCGCGCCGGCTCGGCAATCTCGTCGTCGAAAACCAGCGGCTCCAGCAATTGCTGAAATTTATCAGCGACCTCACCGGCTCGCTCGATCCGCAGGAGGTCGCGCGCCTCGCCGCGAATTACGGACGCGACCTGCTTGGCTGCGAGCGATGCGCAGTCGCACAGATTCGCGGGACTTCGTGGGAGACGCTTTCCATTTCCGGCCAGGAGGTCGTGGAGAAAAAAAGCTCCATGGTGAAATGCATGACCGCATTCATTGCAGCGCATACTCCCGGCCATACCATCACCGTCACAGCCGAGGGTGGCGCGACCGAGCAAAAAGCCTGGGTGCTGGCGCTCAGCAAAAAAGAACTGCTCGCTCTCGCGGAAAACGGCACGGCTGCCGATGAATCCCGCACGCTGGCACTGCGCCCAAATGGGCCGACCACCGAAGTGGACGCAGAATTTTTCGAGTCGAGCCAGGTAACTTCGACGCTGCTCGTTCAGCTCCTCGATACTGAAAAACAAATCGTCGGTGCATTGCTCGCAGAAAGCACATCGGAGACTTTCTTCGAGCAGGCCGCTGGAGCAGTCGAGCTTCCATCGAGTCATCGCCTTGCCGACTGGCTCGCCAGCAATACAGGCCGCGCCCTGCGTGGTGCGCGCGATCACAAGGAGCTGCCGTTTCTTTTCGCCACCAAACGTCTGCGCGATACCAAACGCCGCCTCACCGGCAGCGATCGCGCGAAGCATTGGATTAAGCTCATCGTTTTCTTCGGGCTTCTCGGCGGTGTGCTTCTTTTCCCGTGGATGGAGGAAATCGAGAGCGACTGCACGCTCGTCCCTCATCAGCGTGTGAAAGTCGTCCCCGAAGTCTCCGGGCGCATCGAGGAAGTTTTTGTGCGTGAAGGGCAGGCAGTAAAAAAAGGCGATCCACTCGCGCAGCTCGATATCTCGATGCTCGAAACACAGCTCAAAGGGGCGCTCGAAGAAAAACTCGGAGCAACCGCCGAGGCCGAGCGTTTCCGAGGGATGAATGAACCCGCCGGCATGGAGATCGCGCTCACACGCGTGCGCGCGGCAGAAGCCAAAGCGAAGGGACTTCAACGCGATATCGCCGCAGCCACGTTGCGCAGCCCGATAGACGGTGTTGTGCTCACAAAAGACATCGAGCTTTCACGAGGAGTCTTCCTGCAAGCCGGCACGGATTTCACCATCATTGGCGCCCTGGATTCATGGGACCTGCAGGTGCATTTGCATGAAAAACAAGTTGGCCGTGTCGAGACACTGCTGGATGAGCGCAAGGATGTGCCCGTGCGCTTTATCCTCTACACGCACAACACACACGAACTCGGCGGTGTGCTCAAAGACCGCTCGCAGCTCAGCCAGATCGCCTACCCGCACCAGCGCGAAAATGCCGTGCAGGAAAACGCATTCATTCTCACGCTTTCCGACGTTCAAACGCCGGAGGAAATCCGCGCCGCACTTCGTCCGGATCTCACTGGCCGTGCCAGCGTCTATTTTGGCCGCAAGCCGCTCGTCATGCTGTGGGCCCGCAACATCGGGCAGTGGTTCCGACTCAAGTGGGTGTGGTGATTTTTTTCATGAAAACAAAAATATTTCTCTCTGTCGTCCTGTCCCTCGCGAGTCTGCACGCCGAGCCAGTGCAGGGCGTCGTGTTTCCTCTCAAGACCGTGCAAGTCAGCTCGCCGGTCTTGCAGGAAGTCATCACCGAAGTGCTCGTCGAAGAAGGCGCTGAAGTTCGCGAGGGTCAAATCATCGTGCAGCTTCGCAATGAACGAGAAACGCTCGACGTCGAGCTGTCGAAAAAACTGATCGAGCTGAAGCAATTCATCGCCCGTGGTCAGGAGAAGCTCTTTAAGGAAAAAATGGGCAGCGAAGAAAAGGCACTCGAAGCAAAAACCGACCTCGAACTCGCAAGACTCCAGCAATCCGCCAAGGAAATCGCGCTCAAGGAAAAGACCATCCGTGCGCCTATCAGCGGAGTCGTGGTGAAAAAATACAAGGAGGCTGGCGAGGCGATTGATCGCGCGGAAAAGCTCGTGGACATCGTGAACATCGAGTCGGTTTACGTGCAGTTCTATCTTCCGCCCGGGATGCGCAAATCCGTGCAGCAGGATCAGCCCGTTCGTGTGCGAATCCTCGATCTCGAAGGCGCGGAGTTTGAAGGAAAGATGACTTTCATTGATCCGCGCAACGACGCTGCGAGCGGTCTCGTCCGCGTGAAGGTGCAGATTGATAACAAGGATCGCCGCATCAAGCCCGGCATGAAGGGCAGTGCGGAATTCGGGAAATGAGTTCGGTGTTCTAAACCATGCCCGATGTCTCGCCAGTTGCTCTCGAAAAGGCCGCATCTCCGCAGGAGAACGTCGTCCTTCCCGCGCTGCGCGGTGATCTTTCGATCAGCAAACAGTATTTCGAGGGGCGCACCTACTACGTCGTCAAAGACCCGATCTCGCTCCAATACTTCCGTCTCACGGCGGAGGACTACTCGCTCGCCGCGCTCTTCAATGGCAAGCGCACCTTTGGACAAATCCGCGATGAATGGGCGAAGGGACATCCGCATCTCCGGCTCGATTTCACGCCGGATGAGTTGAACGAGCGCGTGCTGAAATTCGCGAACGACCTCGCGCTGCTGCAATTCCTCAGCGTGCAGGGCCAGCGCGTGAAAGCGCGGCTCGATGCGGCCAAGCGCAATAAAGCAAAAAAGGGAGGGCTCTACGCTTTCACCAATCAGGTCTTCTTTTTTCGCAAATCGCTCTTTGATCCAGACCGCATCTTCGGTCGCATGGCGAAACCACTTTGGTGGATTTGGACCAAGCCCACGTTCTGGATTTCGTGGGCGATCATCGCGCTCGGCGCGGCGGTCTTTATTTATCACGCCGACCATCTCGACGAGGCACTGGCCAATCTTTTCAACTGGCACAACATCGCGCTGATGTGGGTGACGACGATCGTCCTTAAGAGCGTCCACGAACTGGGTCACGGGCTGACGTGTAAACACTTCGGCGGCGAAGTGCATGAGGTCGGCTTGATGACGATGGTTTTCACGCCGTATTTTTTCGTGAACGTGAGCGACTGCTGGACAATGCCTGACCGCAGGCACCGGATGCTCATTTCGTTTGCAGGCATTTATGTAGAGCTGGTCTTCGCCGCACTCGCCGCATTTCTCTGGGTGTTAGTCGGCCCAGGTTGGTTCAAGGATTTCCTTTTCAACATCATCATAGTTTCCAGCGTCAGCACCCTGCTTTTCAACGCGAATCCCCTCATGCGTTTCGACGGCTACTACATCATGATCGACGCCATCGAGACGCCGAACCTCCAGCAAAAGTCCCGCGCGCTTGTGCAAAATAAGATCACGAGCTGGCTGTTTGGGAGAGGAACCAAGGGCGATGTGCTTTCTCGGATGCCCCTGCCGAAGAAGCGGCTATGGCTTTTCTACACCTACGCCGTGCTCTCGTGGCTCTACGGCTACTACGTCATTTACAGCCTCATCTTATTTATGGAGCCGCATCTCCAGCCGCTCGGCCTCGAAGGATTGGCCGATTGGTTTGCG
>CAMBOD010000319.1 GCA_945868985.1 Prosthecobacter debontii
GCACGTTCTCGTTGATGCTCTTCTGTCCTCCTGTTTGATTTAGCAATGCCTGCCAAACTTCATTCACGTGATGCGCGAAAGCTTCAGGGACAATGAAGCTGGCATGCTGCCCCAAGGCTTCATTTTGCGTGTATCCGAATGTAGTTTGAGCGGCTGGATTCCAGCGAGTCACCCGGAAATCCAAATCCCACTCGATTGCGGCCATGATCGTCTGTTCGAAATGCAAATTCAGTTTTTGACTCGTTTCACGAAGCGCAGCCACCGCTGTCTTTAGGGCGGTGATGTCCCAATTCGTTCCGAGCATCCGAACTGGTTTTCCCTCGTCGTCATGAAAGACCTTGGCGACGGCCTTGATGTTGTGAATTTCGCCGTTGGGCCAGACGACGCGGAACTCTGTGTCCAGTGGCTTTATTCCGCAGACCGCATCACTCACTTCCCGATTAGCGCGCTTGTAGTCATCCGGATGTAAACAAGCACTCCATGCCTCCTTCGTGCCGCTGAAGTCTTCGCGGTGTATGTGGTAAAGGGCGAACATGGAATCATCCCAGACCAACTCTTGAGTGATCAAATTCAAGTCTCAGATGCCTACTCCATTGTGGAGCGTGGCCAATGCAAGTCGCTCTTCCTTTTCCTGCAAATCATGAAGCATCGCTCGCGTTGCCTCGGCTGAAAGGGGTTCCAAATTATCCTCCAGCGAGTGCAACTCTGAGGGGTAGGTTTTCATACTCTTTGGATTTATCTCCAAACAAGTGCCTCTGTCCAGTTCATGGTGCGAACTGCGTCTCGCTTATGCGTGAAAAGTGCGTCCCCGGCGACTCATGCGTGGCTCGCGCCTCCGCTATTTCTCCTCGCGAGTTCTTCCATCAATTCGATCTGCAACTCCTGAAGCGCAAAGAGTCGCTGTGCTTGTTGCTTGAGGAGGAAATCCATCTTTTCGTGAAGGTGCCGGATTTCTAGTTCGGCTTTGAGGTTCACCTTGTAGTCGTGCTCAGCGCGTGCGCGGTCTTTGGATTCCTGTCGGTTCTGGCTCATCATGATTACCGGTGCCTGGAGGGCGGCTAGGCAGGAGAGGATGAGGTTGAGCAAAATGAACGGATACGGATCGGCTGCGCGGGTCGCCATGATGATGTTGATTAAAATCCAGATGCCGATGAAGACGCCGAACATGATGATGAATCGCCAGCTTCCACCAAATTCCGCGATGCGATCCGAGAGGCGCTCTCCATAAGTGAGTTTGGTTTCAAACGCCTTGTCCACGTTCGATGCGATGACTTCGTGTTCGCGCAGACTTTTCAGCACATCGTGATCGAGTGTGCTCAGCTGGCCGAGATCCTCCTCCAGCACGCTGCGCACATACTCGGCACGGAATGGTGCGATCGCTGCGGGCGAGATGAGGCTGTCATCCTCCAGTTCCGGGTGCGCGCGGCGGACGAGTTGCGCGACGCTCGGGCGCACGGCGGAGAGCGGGGTGAGTTCCTCGGCGGAGAATTCTTTATGCAGAATGGAGCAGGTCGCGGCGGGCATGGTGCGAGTGTCGTTGTAAAGTCGCGAACTGCCAATCTTCTCGTGCGACATGGGATCGTCACTCGACACAGCGAATGTGATTTTCTACACCACAGCCATGTCCGAATTACTCGCACTTTCCACTGCCAGCCAACTCCACGCCGCCGCTCCGCGCCTTGCTAAAATGAAAACCGTCGTCGGTTTCGACGGCTTCGTAGATACGATCCTCAAAGTCGTGCAGACGCGCCAGTCCCCGACGAAATACACGCCCTACGCGAAGATGAGCGAGTGGGCAGAAAAAGTTGCAGCCGCGGCAGGCGTGAGCGCGAACTTCGAGTTTGCAAAGCAGATGGTGAAACTCGGCGGCAACGGTCCCATCATGGCCAACGCACTCGACGCAGCGGGCCTCGCCGTGACTTACATCGGCAATCTCGGCAAGCCAGCGCTACATCCCGTGTTCGACGATTTTGCGCAGCGCGCGAAAGTCATTTCCGTCGCGGAGCCGGGTTACACCGATGCGCTGGAGTTCGATGACGGGAAGCTGATGCTCGGCAAGCACGAGTCGCTCAAAGAAGTGAACTGGGCGACTATCACCGCGCATCTCCCCGAGCCGAAATTGATCGCGCTCTTCCGCGAAGCGGGGCTGATTGCGATGGTGAACTGGACCATGCTCACGCAGCTCACATCCGTTCTGCAAAAGCTCCTCACCCGCGTGATGCGCAAGCTCGGCGGCGAAAAGCGCTGGGTATTCTTCGACCTCGCCGACCCCGCGAAACGCTCGCGCGAAGACCTGCTCGAAGTGCTGAAACTGATCGCGAAGTTCGAGAAGCACTCTCGCGTCATCCTCGGCCTGAACCTCGGTGAAGCGCGGCAGGTCAGCGAGGTGCTCGGCTTCGGGGAAGTCGAGGAGACCTACGGCACCGTCACCCACGCCGCATCGCGCATCCGCGCAGCGCTGAAAGTGAACACCGTCGTCGTGCATCCCGTGCAATTTGCCGCCGCAGCGGATGCGAACGGCGCGACGCACGTCGTCGGCCCGTTCACCGCGAAACCGAAAATTACCACCGGGGCAGGGGATCATTTCAACGCCGGCTTCTGCGTCGGCAGAATGCTCGGCCTCGGCCTCGCGGAAAGTCTGCAAACCGGCGTCGCGACGAGCGGCTTCTACGTCCGCTCCGCCAAAAGCCCCACCGCCGCCGACTTGGTGAAATTCCTCCGCACGCTGTAGCGCGCCGGAGATCGCAGGCTGTTTGATTTCATATCATCGTTAAGACTTTGCGCGCTGAGTGGTGTTCTCATAGCGTGATGCAGATGAACTGCTGGCGTAGTGCTCTCGCTTTCTAATGAAAAAATTTCTCCTGCTTGTGTTGCTGGCTGCCCTCGCGGGAGGCGCGTGGTATTTCTATAAAGGCGGGGAGGGAGATGCGCCGCAGTATCAGACGGCGGTCATTGCGCGCGGCGATCTTACGCAGGTGGTGACGGCGACGGGGACGTTGAATCCGGTGCTGAACGTGCAAGTGGGCTGTCAAATCTCGGGGAACATCCAGAAGCTGTTGGTGGACTTTAATAGCGAGGTGAAAGCGGGGCAAATCGTGGCGCAACTCGACCCTGCGACTTACGAGGCTGCGGTGAGTCTCGCGGAGGGGGACCTTGCCAATGCGAAAGCGGGGCTCGCGCTTGCAGAGGTCAATGCGCGGCGGGATGCGGAGCTTTTAAAAAACAAGCTGACACCACAAGCTGACCACGATGCGGTGCAGGCTGCGCTGGCGCAGGCAGGGGCGCTGGTGAAGATGAAGGAGGCGGCGCTAAAGAAGGCGACGGTGGATTTGGCGCGCTGCACGATTGTTTCGCCGATTGATGGGATTGTGATTTCGCGCGATGTGGACGTGGGGCAAACGGTGGCGGCGACGATGAATGCACCGGTGCTTTTCAAAATCGCAAACGACCTTCGTAAAATGCAGATAAATGCAGCAGTGGCGGAGGCGGACATCGGCAATCTGGAGGTCGGGCAGAATGTTGAGTTCACAGTGGATGCCTTCCCGTTGCGAACATTTCACGGGCAGGTGGTGCAAGTGCGCAATGCTGCCACGACGGTGCAGAATGTGGTGACTTACGACACGGTGATTTCGGTCTCGAATGACGATTTGAAATTAAAGCCCGGCATGACGGCGAACGTCTCCGCCATCATCGCGCAGCGGCAGGGCGTGCTGAAAATTCCGAACGCTGCACTGCGTTTTCGTCCGCCCGAGTCGGCGACGGCCCAGACGCCAGCGCCGAGTGCTGAAGCGAGTGGTGGAGGCGCGCGTCCACCAAGGCAGGGCGGCGGCGGACGTCCACATGAGAAGC
>CAMBOD010000320.1 GCA_945868985.1 Prosthecobacter debontii
AGTTGCGCGCTTTCAAAATGAAGTAACACGCGAGCAGCGCGATCCCGGAATGTGCGTAATGAAGCACGAGTTGCAGCCGCGCAGAGTTGATGTGGTCGGCCATCCATTGCGCGTTTCCCGCTTCACTGAGATCGGTAAAGAAAAACACCGCATCAATGAGCGCAAACAGCATCGCGAGAAAACAAACGAATGTGACGGCGAACGGACGGTTTGGGTTCATGCGGCGGTGTGGAGAAAGGCGGTGAGCGGCGAAGTCGCGCTAGCGGAAACTCCCCGCGCGGCAAGCCCGGTCTCGAACGCCTCGCGTCCAGCCTCGACAGCCATCCGAAACGCCCGCGCCATGCGCTCGGGGTCTGGCGCGATGGCGATGGCGGTATTCACGAGCACGGCGGACGCTCCCATTTCGAGCGCCTCCGCTGCGTGGCTCGGCGCGCCGATGCCCGCATCCACGACGACGGGCACGGTGCATTGATTGAGGATGATTTCAATTTGCGCACGCGTCTCGATGCCGCGATTGCTGCCGATGGGCGAACCAAGCGGCATCACCGCGGCGGTGCCCACGTCTTCGAGGCGCCGCGCGAGCACCGGATCGGCGTTGATGTAAGGCAGCACGGTGAACCCTTCCTTCACCAAAACCTCCGCCGCCTTCAGCGTCTCAATCGGGTCGGGCAGCAGGTAGCGCGGGTCGGGATGGATTTCCAGCTTCACCCAGTCGCTGATACCCGCCGCACGCGCGAGCCGCGCCAGACGCACAGCCTCCTCAGCGTTCATCGCTCCGCTCGTGTTTGGGAGCAGCAGGTATTTTTTCGGATCAATAAAATCGAGGATGTCGGCGAAAGGATCGCCTTTGCCCGAGAGGTCCGCACGCCGCAGCGCGACGGTGACAATCTCGGTGCCGCTCTCCGCGAGTGCGGCGGCCATGGCGCGGTTGGAGGAAAATTTCCCCGTCCCCAGCAACAGCCGCGAACCAAAGCTGCGGCCTGCGATTACGAGTGGTTGAGTTGGCATCGAATCGCGGACTATACCGCGACAGTCCGCGCACGCACGCGGGAAGTTTGATCATCTCACTGCAACACAACGCTCCTACACATCCAGCCACGAGTCAAAGCGAGGGCGGTGTTCCAGAAGATCCATGCAACGAGCGCAGGGACAAGATGCAGCCAGCTCGTATATCCGACGGCAATATGCACGCCGACTGCTGTTGCGAACGCCGCATTCCCAGCCATCGCAAATGCATTCCATAGCCAGCGGGCGCCAGCACGGATTCCCCACTGCGCGGCGAGCCATATGATGATCCCGTTGGAAATCAACATGCCCCCGAGACTGGCGCGATCGTGAGCAATGAGAGGGATGAGTTTGTCCGTCCCGACGAGCGCTTTAGCGGCGGTGATTTGCAGGAACTCCAGATCAGTCCCCACAAAAACACTCGTGCAGCCGACATATGAAATGACGAGCCCGGCACCGCAGAGGCCGACGCCCATCAAAATAAAGAGAAGCTGTCCCCACTGGCCGCGACGCCATTCCGGTGTCTCATGCCAATCCGCGACGAGTGGAGGGTGAGATTCACCAAGCGGCGCGTAGAGCGCAAAGAACACTAACTGGACGACCACTGCTGTGATGAAGGCGTGAAAGGGATCAAAATATCCGAATCCCAGAAAAAGAAAAAAGCTGAAGAACCCAGAGCCCGATGAAAGCACGAGCGCATTTTTTGCCCAATGCTGCCCCCTGCGAACTGCACACCATGCAATGGCAGTGTAGAGGATTCCGATACTGAGCATCGTGCCCGCGAGAGTCATGCGGTCATGGGCCATGAATGGAAGAAGGCGCGGATTGATTTCCGCAAACGCACTTCGGGGAATTCCGCACAACGCCTCATCGTATGGAAGAATGACGCGGCCAGCCGAAAGCGCGACGGCGATGATGCCGCCTGCAATCATCGCGATGCCCAGCATCAAACTCCAGAACCACGACATGCGTGCGGCATCGAGTGTGAGCGGCGGCGGCGGCGGCGCTGGAAGCAGAGAGAGAAGGGCTTCGTTTGTTCGTTTCACGAGTCCGGGGCCGGAAAGCGCGAGCCCGGCCTCGACACACACAAGGGACGCTCCGCATTCGAGAAATTCGCGCGCTTGGACAGGCGATGTGATGCCGCTGCAAACGATGATTTTATCGCCAAGCGCGCTACGGATTTTCTGCACCTTGCCGATGGATATTTCTCCACAGCGATCCATCCACACGCCGTCAGCGCAATCGGCGCATTCTTCCTGTGTCTTCGGAACTGCTACCAAAATCATGCCGCGAAAAATTGTCTGTATTTCCTCCAGACAAGAAATGTCTGAGTGCGGAATAATCAGACCAGCAACAAATGGCGCGATACGCCGGATCATCTCCACGTTCACTGTCTCCATTCGAGCAAAAACCGGCACCTCCAAGTGCACACGATTGGACAATGCTGTCGCGGCTTCCTCAACCGAGACCGTGGGCTCCGCTCCTCGATGCATTATCCGCGATGCGGATACGTCAACTTCCCAATCCACAGGGCGACAAGTCTTCTCTGCAATCGGCCCGATCACGAGAAACCCGCATCCAAAACTTCCAAAAGTATTGAGCGCACGCCCTTCCGGGTCGAGCACACTCCCAATCCCCACAGGCCCCGGAAACGAACAACCCGCAAACTGTCTCGCAAGACGCCCGTCAGCACGCATGTGTCCGAGAAAATCAATCAACACTCGCCCGATCCAATTATTTCCAAACCGCGATAATGCACCGACCGCGATCCGCCGCGCACGCTCGGGATGAAGCCCCAGAAGCACAGGACGAATAAAAGTGCGGTAGCTCCAGTCGGGCATGAAACCAGTGGGCCGCAGCGCATTCTAAGGAGCAAGCTCTGATTTTCCCGGCGTTGCACAGCGAAAAGCTCACTGCAATGCAGGTTGAGATTCGTTCGTCATTCTGCATACGTTTTCAAAATGAAGCCGCTTTTCGTTTTCCTCCTCACACTTGTATCGGGCAATTGCGGCGCGGGTTTGCTTGCTGCGAATCTGGATCGTGCGGTGATCACTGAGGTGGTGAACCATGTGCGGGTGATTGATGTTTCCACCAGGGCGAGCCGGGCGGCGCGGGTGAATGAGGAATTCCGCGCGCCGAATGTGCTGCGCACGGGGGCGGATTCTCGGGCGGAGATGGTGGCGGCGGACCAGACGGTGACGCGGGTGGGCTCGAATACGGTGTTTTCCTTTCAGCGGGATTCGCGGGAGATGAATCTGGAGAAGGGATCGGTGCTTTTTCAATCGCCGTCGGGGCGCGGTGGCGGGGTGATTCATACGGCAGCAGCATCGGCGGCGGTGCTGGGGACGACGATGATTGTTTCGGCTACGAAGGCGGGGACGATGAAGGTGATGCTGCTGGAGGGAAAGGGAAAGGTGACGGTGCCCGACGGCAAGAGCGTCACGCTCAGGGCGGGGCAGCTCGCGATGGTGTTGCCAGGTGGACGGCTGGGGCCGGTTTTCGATTTTCAACTCGCGATGCAGGTGTCTGCGTCGCGCCTCGTGGGTAGTTTCCGTGCGCCGCTGCCGTCGGCACCGAAAATCTCGGAGCAAGTGAGAATGCAGGATCGGAAAATCCGAAACGGAGAGCTTGGTCCGCAACAAAATCCGCCGCCGCCCCGCAAAGGCGATAGGTCGGGCAACAACAATCCGCCACCCCCTCCCCCACCGCCGCGTCAAACAGCGCAACAAGCGGGGCCATTCATGAATCCAGCAGCCCCTCAACCCTCAGCGCCAGCGCGCGACGTTTTGCGTGAGCGCAATCAAGCTCCTCCACCTCCACCTCCACC
>CAMBOD010000321.1 GCA_945868985.1 Prosthecobacter debontii
ATGTCTAAGTTACGTCTAATCATTGTCAACGTAAACTTCGACATCTATCTGGATATGTCTAACTTTTTCCTTGCGCGTGTTCAGTTCCTGTCTATGTATGTTTCGCTCAATGTCCGCCTCATTTCCTATTCAAACTGTCGCCGAACGCACCGGTCTGACGCCGCACGTCATCCGGGCCTGGGAGCGGCGGTATCGAGCCATCGAGCCGGAGCGTTCGGCGGGAAAGCACCGGCTTTATTCCGAGGCCGAGATCGAGCGGATCGGCATTCTGCAACGCGCCGTTCGCCGCGGACACAGTATCGGAAAAATCGCGAAGCTCCCGATCGAGGAACTACGCACGCTGATCGCGCAACAACCGGCCGTCTCCCGCGCCACTGCGGTCCATGGCACCGATGATCCGGCTGCGACATTCCGCGACGAATCGCTGGTCGCGATCGCTCGTTTCGATAGCCCCGGTTTGCAGGAAGTGCTGGGCCGCTCGCTCTTAAAGTTCGGACACATGGGCCTGCTGCGGCTCGTAGTCGCGCCGCTCGCCGAGGAGATCGGCGAACGCTGGCGATCCGGCGCACTCACCGCAGCGCACGAACATTTCTTCACCGCCTCCGTGAAAGTTTTCCTCGGCGACCTCACGCGCCAGTTTGCCGTCCCGGCGAGCGCGCCCTGCATCATCGTCACCACACCTGCCGGCCAGCTCCACGAACTCGGCGCGATCATGGCCGCCGCGATTGCCGCGAACCTCGGCTGGCGCCCGCTTTACCTCGGCCCCAACCTGCCCGCGCACGAAATCGCCGGGGCCGCATTGCGCAACGAAGCCGCCGCCATCGCGCTCAGCATCGTCTATCCCGCGGACGACCCGAATCTCGCCGGCCAGCTCACCGACCTTGCGCGATTGCTCCCAGCCGGCACGCGCATCCTCGCCGGTGGCCGCTCCGCGCGCGGATACTTTGAGGCGCTCATCCGCATCGGTGCGTTGTGCGCGGACAGCATCGAGGAATTCGGCAGCCAGCTCGACTCACTGCGCCGCAATCCGTCGCGAAATTAAAGAAATTATGAGAATCCGCGAACTGCGCTACGAACTATGGCTCCCCCGCCCCATCCAAGAAGTATTCGCTTTCTTCTCCGATGCCGGAAACCTCGAAATCCTCACACCACCTTGGTTGAAATTTCAGATCCTCACGCTCAGGCCCATTGAAATGCACGTTGGAGCGTTGATTGATTACCGACTGCGCGTTCACGGAATCCCTTTGCGCTGGCGGAGCGAGATTACCGAGTGGAAACCCCCGCATCGTTTTGTGGACGAGCAGCGTCGCGGCCCCTACCGCCTCTGGCATCATGAGCATACTTTTGAACCGCGCGGAACCGGCACTCTTTGCTGCGATGTCGTGAAGTATGCGGTGCATTTCGACATCCTCATCCACAGCTTTTTTATCCGACCCGACATCGAGAAAATCTTCAAGTTTCGGCAACAGAAAATGCGTGAGCTATTCCCCGAAGCCACGAAGCAAAACGGAAATTCTGAAAACTTCACCGCATCAACTCAGAGCGTTAAGGATAGTCGCTGACTAAACTGCGCCCGCCGCCATTTCGCGGATGCGGGCTCGGACGGCGGCGAGACCGTTGAGGCGCGTGGGTGTCACCATTCGTGTGAAACCCAGTTCGTCGAAAATCGTCGGCTCCACCGCGAGGGTGTCGGCGGGAGAGGCACCGTCATAGACTTCGCAGAGGAGGGCGACGAGACCCTTCACCATCGGGGCGTCACATTCCATGCGCAGGCGCAAAGCACCTTCCTCCATCGTGCCTGTCACCCACACGCGCGACTGGCAGCCTTGGACGCGATTGGCGTCGGTGAGTTGATCGGCGGGCGGTGCGGGCCATTTCTTCGCGCGCGACATGAGCGCGGCGAGACGCTCCTGCGGGTCTTCGATGATGCCCAGCTTGGCGACGAGCTGGCTTTGCTTTTCAGCGACGCTCACTTCTTCGCCAGCGCGTCCTCGATGGCCTTGGTCACTTTCGCGTCGTCCGGCTCCACGCCCGGCTCGAAGCGCGCCGCCACGCTCCCATCGCGCGCGATGAGGAACTTCCCGAAATTCCATTTCACATCGCCGGGAAACGCCGCGCCCTCGCCCGTCAGCGCCTTATACAGCGGGTGCTGCTCGGGGCCTTTCACGTGCAGCTTGTCCATCATCGGGAAAGTCACCTTGTATTTCGTCGAACAAAACTCCTTCACCTCCGCATTCGTGCCCGGCTCCTGCGCGCCGAAGTCATTGCACGGAAAGCCGACCACCACGAGGCCCTGCTCCTTGTATTTCTCGAAAAGCGCCTGCAAGCCCGAGTATTGCGGCGTCTTCCCGCAGCGCGACGCCACATTCACCGCCAGCACCACCTTGCCCGCAAACGCCTTCAGCGAAGTCTCCTTCCCATCAATGTCCTTGAGAGGGATGGATTGAAGTTTTGCATCCTCCGCGTGCAATGCAGTGGCGGTGAAAGCGAGGGCGGCGGCGAGCAGTGTGGTTTTCATAGTGTGGAAATGTTGGAGCGCACGAGTAGCAGGCGTCGCTGAGGAGTTCAACGTCTCACATGCTGCGGAGTTTTTTTCGCAGATGCCGCCGGAGTGTAAATCATCTGATTGTCCCTACGCCCTACCCTTCGCTCTTTGCCTGTCTTCTATCGGCACCATCATCGGCGGATGCGACAGCGCTTTGTGGATCATATTCATCGGATTTAGTCCGCCATGCGCGCACGAACCGACTATTTCGTTGCCCGATCCCGAGATTTCCGCAAAAACCCGCGCCCATGAACTTCCCACCCCGTGATATTTCAACGATTCCGTTGCCCATAAAGGCCCTCAAAAACACAACGATTCTGTTTGTGATCCACTAGTTAGTCCGTTCCCGCGCGTGACCTTCGACATCATAGACCCAAATGGAACTAGAATCGGACGATTGCGAGCGCACATTTGCGCACACTACGACGAGTTGGACGCCGTGCTCCCGTTCAGTCGGCTTAGCTGCGGCTTCAGTCACTTCGCTAGTCAGTTGGCCATCCATGACATCTATCCCGTCGCAGTATTCGACGACCTCGATATTTCACCCAGCCACCAACGAAAAGGCTTCGGTCGCGACGCCGCTCGTGCATTCGGCGCTCTTGCTCAGAGCCGCGGCGCCAGACTCGGCTTATTGCGCGTCGGCACCCAAGGCGACGACTACTGCAAAGGCTTACTGTGGCGACGACGCTTCTACGCGAGCGAGGGATGGCAGAGCTTTCGTCGTCCGCCTATTCCGGGCCTCGTTCACCACTGGATGTATCACTTGCTACAGGGCACCACTCCGCCGAGTCGTGACTGGCATTCCATGCTCATCGAGATTGACGAGCTCACAGAGTTCTTTCGCGCGTGGCATCCTCAAACCCCAACGGCCTAACCATGCTGCATGCCTCTAACCGCTCCGTGCGTCACGGCACCTGCTTCCAGCGCCGCCTTTGCGCCCGCCGTGCAGGTGCCGCGCCGCACTCGGCGGTCGCTGAGCTTGGGGTCGCTGAGCTTGGGGTCGTTGGCGCTGAACAGTCGCGCGCGCAATCTGTTTGAAAATGAAACCGGACCGGGAAAGAGCACAACGAATCGGTTCCCGCCTGATTCTATATAAGGACTCACTCGCCAAACATCGGCTAGAAGTTTTTGATCCCGTAAATCTACAAACAATCCTGAGTGATTCCTCGCCCGACCCACTAGCTGCCGAGCAGGAACTTGTGATGGCGTTGCGTTTTTACACCCAAGAGAGAGAGCAACAGATTGGCTGTGGCGAGTTCC